>JASHSY010000392.1 GCA_030040825.1 Xanthobacteraceae bacterium | reverse complement strand
GCGGTGCTCCGCGTGCGCGATACCGGCGTCGGCATGAGCGAGAAGGACGTGGAGGCGGCGCTCGAGCCGTTCCGCCAGACTGCGGTGTCGGGCAGCTGGGGATCGGGTGGCACCGGCCTTGGTCTGCCGCTGACCAAGGCCTTAGCCGAAGCCAACCGTGCGCATTTTTCCATCAAAAGCGCGCCGAATGCCGGCACCTTGGTCGAGGTTGCGTTCCCACCGGCGCGGGTGGTCGCGGGCTGACCGGCGCAGCTTGGCGTCGGTTATCCGACTTTGACCACGATTTTACCGAAGTGCGCGCCCGCGCCGATGTGCTGCAACGCCGCCTTTACTTCGTCGAAACCGAACACGCGGTCAATCACCGGTTTGATTTTATTGGCGGCGATGGCGGCATTCATTTGCTCGAAGGTTTCCATTGAACCGACGGATATGCCCTGCACATTGGCGCGCTTGGAGAAGATCAAGCCCGGATTGAGCTCGCGCGCGCCGCCGCTTAAGCCGCCGATGATACTGACCTTGCCGTTGACGCGGATGGCGCCGAACGACTTAGTGAGCGTGTCCTTGCCGCCGACTTCGAGCACGTGGTCGACGCCGCGCCCGCCATTGGCTTCGATCGCCGCTTTTTCCCAGTCCGGCGTGGTTTTGTAGTTGATGCCGGCCGCTGCGCCGAGCATCTTGGCGTGCTGGAGTTTTTCATCGCTCGACGAGGTGATGATCGCGTTGATCCCCATCGCGCGCGCGAATTGCAGACCGAAGATCGACACGCCGCCGGTGCCTTGCAGCAGTACGGTCTGGCCGGCGATCAGTTTGGCGTGGTGAAACATGGCGTGCCACGCGGTCACAGCCGCGCAAGGCAGCGTCGCGCCTTCGTCCAAAGATAAATGCTGCGGGAGTTTGACTACGCCGTCCTCCTCCAGCACGGCATATTCGGCGAGCACACCGTCAATGCTACCGCCGAGCGCGGAAGCATGCACAAGTGGACCGGGTTCGCCGGCCGGCCAGCGCTGAAAGAAACAGCCCGCCACCTTGTCGCCGGCCTTGACCCGCGATACCCCCGGTCCGGTTTCAACCACTTCGCCGGCGCCATCGGATAACGGAATTAAATTTTCGCGCACCGGCATTCGATAGCCGCCGTGCACAATGCCGTAGTCGCGGAAGTTCAGCGAACAGGCGGCGACCTTGACCAACACTTGCCGGTAAAGCGGCTTCGGCATCGGCCGCTCGACGATTGCCAGCGCGTCGATGCCGGCGCCGCCTTTGGGCAGTTGATAGACACGCATTCATATCCTCCCGGGACGACGCCAAGTTTGGCGATCCGCCGCACGCTTATATCGTAGGAAAAGCGCGGCGCGGTACCCACGTTAGCGGCGTTTGCGCGCTCCGGAAGCTGCACCTTTTGTTCCGGGCCGAAGCGGATTGGCTTTCGATCAGACTGTAACCGGATCCCCCTGGCGCTTGTTGCCGAGGCGCAACAGCGGCACCAGCACAAAAGCAAAGGCCGTAAATGCCGCCGACACCAGGATCAGCGGCGTCAGATTCTTCTGAAACAAATTATCGTAAAGATACGAGCCGACATTGTTCGCCGCCGATATTGCAAGGTTGATGACCGACATCATCACGGCGAAGCTGAAGCCTTCCGATCGCGGCGGGCAAAAATCGGCCGCCAGTGTCACCGTCGCTACTGTTGCGGCCATGGCGGCAAATCCCGAGCAGAAGCTCAAAATCACGGCCGAGGTTTCGCCATACAGTAAGATGTAGGCGGCCGTGGTCACGGTACCGAGCGCGATGCTCCAATAAAGCAGGTGTTTGGAGGACCAGTCCTCAAACACCCGGCGATAGAGGAGGGCGCCGACGATCCAGCCGGCCGCGCCGATCGAGCCGAGGACGCCGATAAAGCCCTGCGAAAATTTCAGGCCGTCCGTCATGTAATAATACAGCGGCGTGCCGAGGCCGGGACTGAAGTAATAAAGAAATAGAAAAAGCGCGATCACCCAAAGCTCGCGTCGACGAAACGTGTCGGTCACTCCGCCGAAGGTGGCTTTCAATCCGGCCAGGTCGATCCGCGTCCTCTGCTCCGGAACAAGCACTGTGGTGCCGATCAGCACGGTTGCGGGCGCGACGGCGATGATCAGCGCGGCGACATGCAGTGCCGTCGCCGGCGGAAGCCGTTGCACGAGTTCGCCGCCGACAATCGAGCCGACCATGGTCGCGGCGTTGAACCACAACCACTGTTGATTGACGAAATGTCCGCTCTCTTGCAGGCGCTGCCCGTTTTCGACCAGCACGGCGCCGCAGACTGTGCTCGAAATCGCCATACCGTAGGCGGTGAGCTGTAACGCCCACACCAGCCAATCCGGCGCATTGAGCTGAGCCACCCAAACAAAGCCGGCAATGGCGGCAAAATTCGCCACCAGCAAGTAAGGCTTTCGGCGATAGCCGAAAATCGGCACGAAGTCGGACACGGCGCCATAAACCGGTTTGATGATCCAGGGAAAATTAAAAATGGTGAGGTAGGCGGTGACTTGCAGCGCCGTCCAGCCGTGCACTTCTTTCAGGAAATAACTGAGCGGTTGAGCGAACGGCCCGGCAACTTGGCCCATGCCTTCGACAATGTAGACGAGAGCAAAAAAGACCATCAGGCGGCGGATCGCCGCTTTGTCGCGCGCCGGCGCTTCGATTATCGGCGACGAAAGTTGCTCATTCATCCGATTGCTGCAAGTTGCGCGATCGTTGAATGCCCGAGGCCTGGCGTCAGTTCAAGGATGAGCGGGAAAGCCGGTCGCGGCGTTGGCTCGTCGTCTACTGTTGGATAACTGCCGTCGGGGTTGCCGGCCGCGCGGCAAGATTGGCGCGCGCCAAAGATTTGTTGCCGATCGAAACCGCGGTTGCCGCGATAACGAGCGAGATGGTGAGCGCCAACGTTGCGATGAGCTCCATCGCCGCGGCATGCCGTTGCGTCAGCGTTTGTTTCGGCTTGGGCGGCGCGAAACCGGGATGACCGGTCAGCTTTGCCATGGCTGTAATCCTTTGCGAATCGCTTGCCGGCAGCATCGCCGCCGATGCTGGCGGCGGTCCGGCCGGATTTGGGCGTTACCATTGAAGAACAACGGCGATTTGGTGGGATATGGTTAATAGAAGGTTAACGCACCGTCCGCCGGACGCTACTTGGCGCCGCTAATTGCGGCGACCGTTTCGGCTGGATTGAACTCCATCGTCACGTGGCCGGGCTCGCTCGCCACGCGTTTGAGCCAGGCGCGGATGGCGGGAAATGCCGTCAGGTCGAAATCGCACAGATGCGCGACGTGGGTGTAGGCATAAAGCGCGATGTCGGCGATGGTGTAGCGGTCCGCGGCGAAGAAATCATGCAGCGCGGCATGCTTTTCCATCACGCCAAGCGCACGGTGACCTTCCTCCATCCAGTCCTCGAAGGCGTGTTGCTGCAAATCGCGACCGCCCTTGACCATGGTCAGCCAAAAAAAAGCGGCGCCCAGATTCGGTTCGAGGCTATGCTGCTCGAAAAACATCCACTGCAATGCTTGCGCGCGTTCAATGCGATCTTCGGGGGCGAGTGCCGTGCCACCGGCGATGTACCACAGGATGGCGTTCGATTCCGCGAGGAACCGGCCGGGCGCGACTTCAAGAAGCGGGATCTGGCCGTTTGGATTCTTGGCGAGAAATTCAGGCGTATGGCTTTCGCCTTTGAGGATGTCGACCTCAATAAGCCGATACGGGATGCCGAGCTGCGCCAAAGCAAGACGCGCTTTGTAGCTGTTGCCCGAACGTTGCATCGAGTAGAGCGTAAACATGGCCGCCCCAGCAGAAACCGATGACTGGGTTTTACAGCCCGAACGCGGCGATGTCGTGACCGCGAGATTTACCGCGGAGGCCGCGGGCTATTTTAGAAGAATTGCGCTGGAAGAAGCCATCGGTAAAGCAGAGTAAAGCGTGTTGCGCCGCAGCAGCAGAACGAACATTGCCAACATGGTCGGGACGCCGAGCGGAATAAATGTCGCATAAGCAAAACTGCGGGCGATAAAAGGAACGAGCCAGAGTGCGGCGAGCACCGTCTTTTCCCACGGTCCGAAGCCCCGGGTCGCCCCGTCGCGGGCAATAAAAGCAATCGCCGGCGCCAGCATCATCATGTCGTAATCGAAGGTGTATGGGGTAGCGAGGATGGCCGCCAGGCAAAGCCCGGCCGCCTTGAGCGCATACGACGTGGGGGCGCGCCACAGCCGGATCAATGCGGCACCGAGCGCGACGACCAGCACGCTCTGCAGCACGTAAGCCGCCGGAATCGGCGCGCCCCACATGCGCACCCAAGCGAACAAGCTTTGGATCTTGTACCAACCGGTGTCGCCGCGCTCGAGCGCGACTTGGCGGGTAAAACGAGTCGAATCGAGGAAGGCCTGCCATACGTGCGGCCCGAACGCGAGCGTGCTCGCTAACACCAGCGCCGCAACCGTCGCGCCGGCGGCTGCGAACACGCGCCAGCGGCCGGTTACCGCGAGCACGAGCGGAATCATCAGGCCGAATTGCGGCTTGTAGGCGAGGCAGCCGAACAGAATGCCGCTTACGATCGGCCGGCGATCGAGCTGAACGAGCGCACCGCCGAGCAGGGCTGCGGTCAGAGATCCATTCTGGCCGTGACCGACGTTGATCAAAACGGCCGGGAAAGCAACAGCGAGGAGGAGCCATAAGTAATCACCTCTGCCCGCATGCGGGGAGAGCAAAGGCGTCGTTGCGCGGGGAAAGGGAAATGCGATCGATCGCATCATCAACAGATAAAGGCCGAAAGTGATCGCTTGCCAGACGATAAGCGCCGTACCGTAGGGCATTAGCGCCAACGCTGCGGCGATGAACAGGAAAAGCGGCGGGTAGTGCCAGCCGTAAAACGGCGTCGCATCGCCGAATATTTGCTGCTCGCGCGCGTGCTGCCGGACGGGATCGAAGGGTAAATCCGGGGTGCCATCGAGCACGTAGCTGCCGGCGGCATAGACGTCGGAGAAATCCGTGCCCAGCGGCCGTCCCCGAATGTCGACCAGTCCGTGCGCGGTGACGACCAGGAAGGCCAAGCCCGCGATTGAGGCGACGAGGACGGCTATCGCCACCAGCTTGACGCGTTCGCGCGTCAGCCAGCTTCCGCTCCGTAGCACCTCTAATACTGGCTGCATGGGGTTCCCCGATTGGCCGCCTGCATTAGGCCAGCGGAGCCTTAACGGAGAATTGAGCCCACCATAACGGGCCGCCCTTGCCTCGACGGGCAGGGCGCTTTACCAAACACCCGCCGCGCGGAATTCTCCGCCGGCACTGGAGACATGCAATGGCCTTCCTTGCTGACCGTCTTGCGCGCATCAAGCCTTCGGCCACCATCGCGGTGACCGATAAAGCGCGTGCGCTCAAAGCGGCCGGGCGCGACGTCATCGGGCTCGGCGCCGGCGAGCCTGACTTCGATACGCCGGACAACATCAAAGAGGCGGCGATTAAGGCCATTCGCGACGGCAAGGCGTCGAAATACACGGCCGTCGACGGCATGCCGGAGCTCAAGACGGCGATTGCGCGCAAGTTCAAGCGCGAGAATGAGCTGACCTACAAGCCATCGCAGATCATCGTCGGTACCGGCGGCAAGCAGGTGCTCTACAACGCGCTAGTTGCCACCATCAATCCGGGCGATGAGGTGATCATTCCGGCGCCGCACTGGGTGAGCTATCCGGACATGGTGCTGCTTGCCGGCGGCGAGCCGGTCGAGGTGGCGACCACAATGGAGCAGGGCTTCAAGATGAAGCCCGAGGCGCTGGAAAAGGCGATCACGCCGAAGACCAAATGGATCATTTTCAACTCGCCGTCGAACCCGACTGGCGCCGCCTATACGCGCGACGAGCTCAAGGCGGTGACCGATGTGCTCAAGCGTTACCCGCACGTCCACGTCATGTCCGACGACATGTACGAGCACCTGGTCTATGACGACTTCAGATTTTTCTCACCAGCCCAGCTCGAGCCGGCGCTGTATGAGCGGACGCTTACCGTCAACGGCGTATCGAAGGCGTATTGCATGACCGGCTGGCGCATTGGCTATGCTGGCGGCCCGGAGCCGTTGATCAAGGCGATGGCGGCAATCCAGTCGCAATCGACCTCCAATCCGACGGCGGTGTCGCAATGGGCCGCGGTCGAGGCGCTGGACGGGCCACAGGATTTCATCCCGAAGCACAATAAGATCTTCAAGGAACGGCGCGACTTGTGCGTTTCCATGCTCAATCAGGCTAATGGCATCCGCTGCCCGAAGCCGGAAGGCGCCTTTTACGTCTATCCATCATGCCGCGGCACCATCGGAAAAGTCGCGCCGACCGGCAAAAAGCTTGCCACCGACGAGGACTTCGTGAGCGAGCTGCTTGAGGCGGAAGGCGTGGCGGTTGTGCAGGGCACGCCATTCGGGGTCGGACCGGCTTTCCGCATCTCGTATGCGACCGCCACGACCGCGCTGGAGGAAGCCTGCGCGCGGATCCAGCGCTTTTGCGGCAATTTGAAATAGTCGAACGCCTCCGGATTGCAGGCCGCGATGTTGCGAATGGCGGCAGACGCACGCCCGGTTATGGCCTACAATGGCTTTCAGGCCCGAGGGAGGCCGTGAGGGGGAGAGTGCTTATGTTTCGCAGTTCGTTCATAGCGGCCGCGGTTGCGGTGACCGCGCTCGCTACCGCCTGCGGGTCGGTGAGCGCGCAGGATCGAGTTCAGGTCGGTCAGCTGACCTGCTCAGTGTCGGCCGGCGTCGGTCTGATCATTGCTTCGCAGCGCAACGTGAATTGTATTTTCCGGGGCCAGCCCGGCGAGCCGGAGGAAGCCTACACCGGAACCATGACCATCATCGGCATCGATATCGGTTTCACCACCGGATCGGCAATCGTGTGGGGCGTCCTTGCCGGCACCAGCCGTTATGCCGGCATGCTGGCGGGAACCTATGTCGGCGCCACCGGCCAGGCTACCATCGGCGCCGGTGCTGGCGCCAACGTCCTCGTTGGCGGATCGAACCACTCGGTTTCGTTGCAGCCGCTGTCGGTTCAGGGCCAGATCGGTCTCAATGCGGCTGGCGGCATCGGAGCCTTGGAACTGCACGCGGTGCGTTGAGCGGGTGCGCGGAATGTCGCGCCTCTTGACCAGCCCAGCCGCCCTTTGAAACGATGGGGTAAGACGATCCGCGCCGAACGACGGTTGCGCCGGGAGGGCAGTGATGGCAGCCAACGGAAATACCGCCACGCGTGCAACGGGCCCCCGCTGTGTGGCGCTGGTCGGCCCCTTCCAAAGCGGAAAGACCACGCTCCTCGAAGCAATCCTCGCCCGCACCGGCGCCATCCAGCGTCAGGGCAGTATTGAAGCCGGCAACACTGTTGGCGACGGCAGCAAGGAAGCCCGTCACCATCGCATGAGCGTTGAGCTCACTGTCGCCACCACAAATTTCATGGGCGACTCCTACACGTTCCTCGACTGTCCGGGCTCGGTGGAGTTTGCTCACGATATGCGCGCGGTGCTGCCGGCTGTCGATGCGGCTATCGTCGTCTGCGAAATGGACGAGAAAAAGATTCCGCAATTGCAGCTCATCTTGCGCGAACTGGAGGACCGCAAAACGCCGCGCGTGTTGTTTCTCAATAAGATCGACAAGGCCGATGCCGGCGTCCACGATGTGCTCAGACTGTTGCAGCCGGCCTCACGCACCAAATTGATTCTGCGGCAAATCCCGACATTCTCGGGCGATATCATCACCGGCTTCGTCGATCTCGCGCTTGAGCGCGCCTTTGTTTACAAAGAGCATGCCCCTTCCGAAGTCATTGCGCTCGAAAGCGATGCGGCCGATCGCAAGAAGACGGCGCGTTTCTCCATGCTGGAGACGCTTGCCGACCATGACGACGAGTTGATGGAGCAGTTGCTGGAAGACATCGAGCCGCCGCGCGATAAGGTCTTCGACGATCTGACCCGCGAATTGCGCGAGGCGTTGGTTTGCCCGGTGCTGATGGGAACCGCGACCCGCACCAATGGTGTGCTTCGGCTATTGAAGGCGCTGCGCCACGAATCGCCCGGGATTACCGAAACTGCCAAGCGCTTGGGCGTGCAAGGCGGCGCCGATGCCGTCGCCTACGTGCTCAAGACCCAGAACACGACCCACGGCGGCAAAATGTCCATTGTCCGCATGCTTGCCGGTCAGGCGGGAGACGGCACGACGCTGCTATCGCCGGACGATGAAGTCGGCCGCGTCGCCGGAACTTTCAAACTGTTAGGCCAATCCGCCGAGAAGCGCGGCCCGGCCGGCGTCGGCGAAACCGTGGCGTTTGCCAAACTCGAGAAGGCGAAAACCGGCGACACGCTGACGGCGGGCAAGCAGGCGCATCCGGCAGTCGCCAAGGTCGAGCCATATCCGCCGGTGCTTGCCATCGCCATCTCGGCGAAGGAGCGCAAGGACGATGTGAAGCTCGGTCAAGCGCTCAACCGGCTGGCCGAGGAAGACCCTTCGATCACCATCGTGCACAACCCGGAGACCCATGAAGTGGTGTTGTGGGGTCAGGGCGAGATGCATTTGCGTGTCACCACCGAACGTCTCAGCGATCGCTACGGCGTGAGCATCGAGCGCCGGCAGCCGAGTGTCGGCTACCGCGAAACCATCCGCAAAGGCGTGGTGCAGCGTGGCCGCCACAAAAAGCAGTCCGGCGGTCACGGCCAGTACGGTGATGTCGTGCTTGACATCAAGCCGATGCCGCGCGGTTCGGGCTTTTCATTCGAGGACAAGATCACCGGTGGTGTGGTGCCGCGCAATTACATACCCTCGGTCGAGGAAGGCATTATCGATACCCTCAAGCACGGGCCGCTGGGCTTTCCGGTGGTCGACTTGCACGTCGCGCTGATCGACGGCTCGTATCACACCGTGGATTCCTCCGACATGGCGTTCCGCGCCGCCGGCCGCATCGGTATCGTCGAAGGCTTGCCACAGTGCCAGCCGGTGCTGCTTGAGCCTATCCATCTGGTCGAAATCGCCTGCCCCAACGAGGCGACAGCGAAGATCAACGCGCTGATGTCGGGGCGCCGCGGGCAAATCCTCGGTTTCGATACCCGCGAGGGCTGGGAGGGCTGGGACGTGGTGCGCGCAAAAATGCCGGAGGCGGAAATCGGCGATCTGATCGTCGAGGTTCGCTCGGCCACCGCCGGCGCCGGCACGTTCACTTTCAAGTTCGACCACATGGCCGAGCTCACCGGCCGGACCGCCGACCAGATCGTGGCCGCGCGCCGCGCGGCTGAGTGATAATAAACGATCAACGATGTCATGGCCGGGCTTGATCCGGCTCTCCATGTCTCAGTCATCGAAGTGAGGACGTCGATGTCCGTGACAAACGCGGACATGACGCTTACAGGAGGAGATAGGCTATGCCCGCTTACTGGCTCGCGCGCGCCAAGGTCTACAATCCCGAAGAATATAAGAAATACGCCGATCAGGTACCGGGCATTTTTGCCAGATACGGCGGCAGGCCATTGGCCCGCGGCGGGCGGTTTCAGATCATGGAGGGGCCAAAGAAGTTCGAGCGTTTCGTGGTGATTGAGTTTCCAAGCTTCGAGCAGGCGGTCGCTTGTTTCACCTGCGAAGAATACGACAAGGCGGCGGCCTTTCGGCGCAGCGGCGCGGGAGAGGTGGAGACCGTGATCGTCGAGGCGAACGCCCCGCCGAGATCATGATTCCCGCTTGTTCCCGCGCAAGCGGGAATCCAGCCTGGGTCCCGCTTCCGTGGGTACGGAGGAATGATGACGTGCGCTAAGCCGCCACGCGCGGCTCGCCGCCGCCAGGCGGCGGCACCGGTACGCCATCGGCGGCGTATTCGTTGAGCTTGTTGCGCAATGTGCGGATCGAAATACCGAGCACGTTTGCCGCGTGGGTCCGGTTGCCCAGGCAGTGCTTGAGCGTTTCCAGAATGAGATCGCGCTCGACCTCGGCCACGGTGCGGCCGACGAGCGCTCGCGAGACCTGCTCGGCGGCGAGCGTGGCATGCGTCACCGACGGCGTACCGCGCTGCTGATCGAGCCGCGCCCCATCGGGGGCGAGGATTGCCTCGGTGCCGATCTCAATGCCGGTCGCCAGTAGCACCGCGCGATGCATGGTATTTTCCAGTTCGCGCACATTGCCCGGCCAGTAATTGATCGTGAGCGTGCGGCGCGCTTCGGCCGACAACGGCCGCGCGGTCGCGCCGTTTGCCGCGGCGTATTTGGCAATAAAATATTGCGCGAGCTCGATGATGTCGGCGGGCCGCTCGCGCAGCGGCGGGATTTTCAAATTCACTACATTGAGGCGAAACAGCAAATCCTCGCGGAAAGTGTTTTCCCGCACCGCCTCGGCCAGATTGCGGTTCGAGGTGGCGATGATGCGGATGTCGATCGGCACCGGACGGGTCCCGCCGACGCGATCGATCACACGCTCCTGAATGCCGCGCAGGAGCTTGGCTTGCAGCCGGACGTCCATTTCGGAAATCTCGTCGAGCAGAAGCGTGCCGCCATTGGCTTCCTCGAATTT
>JASHSY010000391.1 GCA_030040825.1 Xanthobacteraceae bacterium | reverse complement strand
TCGGTACAGAAATGCCCGGCAAGCCCGCCATGTTCACCGTCACCGTGAACACGTCGTTGAGATACATTTCGATCGGGTCAGCGCGGCCTTTTTCGCCGATGGCGAACGCGGCCGACGGCGCGGTCGGCGTGAGAATGGCATCAATTCCCGAGGCAAAGCAGCTTTCGAAATCGCGCTTGATCAGCGTACGCACCTTTTGTGCCTGCAAGTAATAGGCCTCGTAGTAACCGGCCGACAGCACATAAGTCCCGATCATGATGCGCCGGCGCACCTCCTTGCCGAAGCCGGCGGCGCGCGTTTGCTCATACATGTCGGTGACATCGGCGCCGGGCAAACGCAGCCCGTAGCGCACGCCGTCGTAGCGCGCAAGATTGGACGAGGCTTCCGCGGGCGCAACGATGTAATACGCGGGCAAGGCATATTTGGTGTGCGGAAGCGAAATCTCGACCGCTTCGGCGCCGGCGTCTTTGAGCCATTGCGCGCCCTGTTGCCATAACGCTTCGATCTCGGCCGCCATGCCCGGCATCCGATATTCCTTTGGAATGCCGATGCGCTTGCCTTTGACCGACGCGCCGACCGCCTGCTCGTAATCGGGCACTGCGAGATCGGCGCAGGTCGTGTCCTTCGGATCGGGGCCGGCCATCGAGCGCAGCAGGATCGCGCAATCGCGCACGCTGCGGCCAAACGGGCCGGCCTGATCAAGCGAAGAGGCGAAAGCCACGATGCCCCAGCGCGAGCAACGGCCATACGTCGGCTTCAGTCCGACAATGCCGCAAAAGGCCGCCGGCTGCCGGATCGATCCGCCGGTATCGGTCCCGGTGGCGCCGACGCACAGACCGGCCGCGACCGCGGCCGCCGACCCTCCGGAAGAACCGCCGGGCACCAACTGCGTGTTCGCGCCCGGACGTCGCCAGGGTGACACCACTGGGCCGAAGAAGGAGGTCTCGTTCGACGAGCCCATCGCGAACTCGTCATTGTTGAGCTTGCCAAGGAGCACGGCGCCGTCGCGCCACAAATTGGCGGTGACGGTCGATTCGTAGGCGGGGACAAAGTTCTCCAGAATATGCGAACACGCCGTCGTACGTATGCCGGCCGTACAGAACAAGTCTTTGATGCCGAGCGGCAAGCCTTCCAGCGGACCGGCCTGCCCTTTCGCCAACCGAGTGTCCGCCGCACGCGCCATATCGCGGGCCCGGTCGGCCGTTTCAAACACAAAGGCATTGAGGACGCGCGCCTTTCCAATCGCCGCCAGATGCGCATCCGCGAGCTCAAGCGCGGAAAATTCCTTCTTGCGCAGCGCATCGCGCGCTTGCGCCAGCGTCAGCGAGGTGAGAGCGGTCATCCGTTGGAGGGATCGTCGCTAGCGAACAGGTCTTTTTGCGCCGGGTCTGGCACTCTTTCAATTTTGTTCTCGGCATGCGGCAGCGCCGATTCAATCGGATCGATGAGCGACGGCGGCTGTTCCACCAGGTATCCGTCCGGCGTGATCAGGCCGCGGCTGCGCAGATACGCGATCCAAAGCCCGTTTTGTTCACAAGCGAGGCACATCATTCCACCACTTTGGGAACGAGGAAAAAGTGGTCTTCCGTTGCCGGAGCATTTCTGACGATATCGTCGCCAATGCCGCCGTCGGTGACCTCGTCCTTTCGCATCTTCATCGCCATAGGGGTCACCGACGTCATCGGCTCAACGTCTTTGACGTCAACCTCCCCCAACTGCTCGACGAACGCCAACATCGCGTTAAGCTCACCGCGGAGATGTTCCACCTCGTCTTCGGCAACGGCCACCCGCGCCAGGTGGGCGACGCGGCGGACGGTATCAGCATCGACGGACATGTGCGGCGGCCCTGGCCGATTGACAAGGACTCAATTTAGCAGACCGAAAATTTACCGCCAACTGCCGGATTTTCCTGGTGATCTTATCCAGCCGATCTGGATTGTGCGGGCGGCGTTACCCGCCTAGTTTCAAGCCATGATCAACACTGTACCACCGTGCGGGCCAAGGCCGATCCATGTCGTTGGCGGGGGCCTCGCGGGTTCCGAGGCGGCCTGGCAGATCGCGCGCAGCGGCGTGCCGGTCGTGCTGCATGAAATGCGGCCGGTTCGTTCGACCCCCGTCCACAAGACCACGAGATTCGCCGAGCTCGTTTGCTCGAACTCGTTCCGTTCAGACGACGCCGGCGCAAGCGCCATCGGCCTCTTGCATGCCGAAATGCGCCGGCTCGGTTCGCTGGTCATGCGCGCAGCCGACGCCAGCAAGCTGCCGGCAGGCGGCGCGCTGGCCGTGGACCGCGACGGATTTGCCGCAGCCGTCACCGCCGCGATCGAGGTCGAGCCCCTGATCGATATTCGCCGGGAGGAAGTTTCGCTGCCACCGGCTGAATGGGATAGCGTCATTGTCGCCACCGGCCCGCTCACCTCGCCGGCGCTCGCTGACGGCATCCGTCGGCTGACCGGTGAAGACGCGCTGGCCTTTTTCGACGCCATCGCCCCCATTGTTCATCGCGATACCGTCGATTTCGGGATCGCCTGGTTTCAATCGCGCTACGACAAGGCGGGGCCCGCGGGGTCCGGTGCCGACTACATCAATTGCCCACTGACGAGAGAGCAATACGAAGCCTTCGTCGATGCACTCCTTGCCGCCGACAAGGTGGCGTTCCACGATTTCGAGACGACGACCCCATATTTCGATGGTTGTCTGCCGATCGAAGTGATGGCCGAACGCGGACCTGAAACGTTGCGCCACGGGCCGATGAAGCCGTTCGGTCTCACCGATGCGCACCATCCCCGCGTAAAGCCCTACGCCGTGGTGCAGCTTCGTCAAGACAATAAGCTCGGCACGCTGTTCAACATGGTCGGATTTCAGACCAAACTGAAGCACGGCGACCAGCTTCGCATCTTCCGCACCATACCCGGCCTCGCCAACGCCGAATTCGCCCGGCTCGGCGGACTGCACCGCAATACGTTCCTCAACTCGCCGAAGCTCCTCGATCGGACACTACGGCTCAAGTGCGAGCCGCGGCTTCGATTTGCCGGTCAGATCACCGGCTGCGAGGGCTACGTGGAATCGGCTGCCATCGGTCTCCTCGCCGGGCGCTTTGCGGCCGCCGAGCGGCGGGGCGAACAGCCGGATGTGCCGCCGCCGACCACGGCACACGGCGCGCTCCTCGGTCACATCACCGGCGGTCATATTGCGACGATCGATGCGGGAACCCGCTCGTTTCAGCCGATGAACGTCAATTTCGGCCTGTTTCCGCCACTCGCGCGCCGCATCCCGCGCGGCGGCCAGAAATCGGCATTGAGCGCCCGCGCGCAGGCCGATCTCGACCGCTGGATCGGTGGCGAAGTTCCGCGTGCGGCGGAATAACGGAACAACAATCTTCGTGCTAAGCGCTCGCATGGCCGGATTGCCCCAAGAACTCACCGAAAGATGGCGCAGCGACGTCGTGCTCAAGCGCGACGTTTTCTCCACCATCGAGCGCGGCCGCTTCCGCACCGAAGGCGGCGAGGTCGATGCGGTTTTGCGCCGCCTCGACGAGGTGCCCTGGTGGAGCCGCGGACCGGCTCACCTCCTGTTTCGACGGGAGCGCGACGCACTTGCGGCCGTTGGAACTTTACACATTGCGCCGCCGCTCCTGTTCAGCGGACACAATGCGCTGGTGCGCGGCTGGATCGACGGACTGCCGCTGCATATTGCCAAACCGCACGGCGACGTAGGCTATTTCCACGCCGCCAAGGCCGCTTTGCGCGCCCTTCACCGGCAGGGGATTACCCACAACGACCTCGCCAAAGAGCAAAACTGGCTTTACGCCGGCGGC
>JASHSY010000390.1 GCA_030040825.1 Xanthobacteraceae bacterium | reverse complement strand
TCGTCGGCGTCCATCAGTGCGGCTGCCGCCATCACCGGCACTGCCGGCTGGCAAACCGCGACCACGTGAGTCTCACCACCGAGCACGTGCAGAATTGAAATGACGTAATCGATATAGTCGTCGAGGTCGAACGGCCCTTCCGACAGCGGCACGGTGCGCGCGTCGCTCCATTCGGTGATGTA
Organism: Xanthobacteraceae bacterium; assembly: GCA_030040825.1. GTDB lineage: Bacteria > Pseudomonadota > Alphaproteobacteria > Rhizobiales > Xanthobacteraceae > BOG-931. Next base: position 5,104 of record JASHSY010000390.1, on the reverse strand, counting down.
GACCTCGTGGTTCGGCAAAAACGCTTCGACGGTGCCGCGCAACAGCGTCGCGAAATGCCCGGACATCGGCGCAACGATCAAAAGCCGCGGGTGCGGCCGGCGCGGCTGGTGCTCAAATACGCGCTCGAAATGCAACAGGCGGCAGAATGGGTGCTCCCAAATACACTTGATGTTCACCGGCACGCGCTCGCCGCCGACAAGCGTTGAGGCGATGCGCCATTCGGGACGGTCATAGCGGCGCGTCGAGCGCTCGAATACTTCGGCGGCGGCGGCAATCGATTTGCCGAAGGTGGTGTGATAAAATGGATTAAGCGGATTTTTAAAGGCAAGCCGCGTGACGTCGGCCAAAACGCGCGACGGACCGAGCGCCGCATGCCCCATTTCGTAGAGGCCATAAAGCGGCGTTGAAACCAAAAGACCGGCCGGTAAGGCAGGCGCGCCGCCAAATTCCCCAATGGCCATCGATGGTTCCTGACCGGCCTGCTGCAATGCAGCAATTGGTTTCTGATATGTCATGCCCGCATCATAAAAGCAATTTTCTCCTTATTCGTTACATGGGGACGCACGCTGTTTTCCCCAATGTTTTCAAGCCAAACGCGCCGATTAGCCGCCGGCTACTCGCCAGTCTGCATCAGCGAGCCGTGTCGGCGGGCGCTTTTCAGCAACGCCAGAAAGCCGAACACGCCGACGGCAAACAACACTAAGTTGAGCCCCAAAGCTTCCAGCATCAGATCGGCGCGGAAGGTGTGGTCGATCAGCAACGCGCGCATGCCTTCGAACACGTAAGTGGGCGGCAGGATCCATGCCGCCGGCTGCAACCACGCAGGAAGGGTTGCGACCGGATAGTAGACGCACGCAAGCGGCATGAACACGAACATGATCGACCAGGCGAAATTCTCCGCGCCGAGGCCATTGCGCAACACCAGACCGGATACGAAAATTCCCACCGCCCAGCTCGTCACGATCAAGGTGAAGAAAAATGCCACCAAAGCCAGACCGAGCCCGTAGAGGTTAAAGCCAAAGAACGCGATCGCCAGCAGCGAGACCGGCACGGCGCCGACCGCAAGCCGCACCACGCTCATCACCATCAGCGCGGCGATAAATTCGAATGGCCGCAGCGGCGACATCATTAGGTTGCCGATGTTGCGCGACCACATCTCCTCCAGAAACGCGATCGAAAATCCGAGCTGGCCGCGGAACAGAATGTCCCACAGCAGCAAGGCGCCGATCAGCGTGCCGCCGGCGCGAGCGAAGAAGCCGGCATTCTGCATCACGTAGACCTGAATGAAGCCCCAGGTGATCATCTGCACCAGTGGCCAGTAGATGAGATCGAGCAGCCGCGGCCACGACGAACGCAACAAATACCAGTAGCGGAGGATCATCGCCGCGACCCGCCGCGGCGAGAACGCAATCGCGTTTTCCGTGCGTGTACTCATTGTGCGGCCTCACGCGCCTCGTCGCGCCCGCGTGCGACGTCGAGGAACACTTCCTCCAGCGTGCGGCGGCTGTAGCGGGCGAGAAGCGCCCCCGGCGTGTCATCGTCTTCGATGCGCCCCCGCTTCATGATGATGACGCGCGCACAGAGCCGCTCCACCTCGGTCATATTGTGCGAGGCAAGCAGCATGGTGGCGCCCCGCTCGCGGCAATAGCGTTCCAGGCGCGCGCGCACCCAATCGGCGGTGTCGGGATCAAGCGACGCGGTCGGCTCGTCGAGCAGCAGTAGCTCAGGGCTGTTGATCAGGGATTTGGCGAGTGCGACGCGCGTTTTCTGTCCGGCCGACAGCTTGCCGGTCGGCCGGTCAAGCAGATCGGTCAAATCCAGTGTCTCGGCAAGCTCGGCGATCCGGCCGCGGACGTCGGGGACGCCATAGAGCATGCCGAACACGGTGAGATTCTGCCGGATAGTGAGGCGCATCGGCATGTCGACATACGGGCTTTCGAAGTTCATCCGCTGCAGCACGCGATAACGCTGCCTCGGCATCTCCGCGCCCAAGACGGTGACGGTGCCGGAAGTGGGCATCAACAGCCCCATGATCATCGCGATCGTCGTGGTCTTGCCGGCGCCGTTGCCGCCAAGCAGTCCGGTGATTGAACCGGGTGCGATGGCAAACGAAATGCCGTCAACCGCCGGCATCTGCCTGTAGATTTTGACGAGCCGTTCGACTTTGATGGCAGGTGCGGTGGGCATGATCCGCGCAGATGTGGCGTGTGCCGCCGACCGAGGCAAGTGGCGAAGCCCGCGGGAGAAAGGCGGAAGTTGGATTTAAATTCGCAAGCACCGCACAACGTGTCCCCTCCCCCTTGCGGGGGAAGGAACGGGAATCGACAATTCGTATGCAGCGCTTTTCTGCAAACGCCAGCAAAGAGGTAGCATGAAAGTCGGGCTATTCGACCATATCGAATACGGCGAACGGCCGTTGGCGCAACTCTACGACGAACGGCTGCAATTTGCCCAAGCCGCCGAAGCGGCCGGCATCTATTGCTTCCACCTCGCCGAGCACCACGCTACACCGCTGTGCCTCGTTCCGGTGCCAGGCGTTTTTCTCGGCGCGCTGGCGCGCGCCACCAAGACCATGCGCCTTGGTCCGCTGGTCTATCTGCTGCCGGTTTATACGCCGCTGCGGGTGATTGAAGAGATTGCCATGCTCGACCACCTCAGCCACGGCCGGCTCGAGGTCGGCGTCGGCCGCGGCGTGTCTCCGCACGAGCTTCGCTTCCACAAAGTCTCGTTCGACTATTCTCGCGAAATCTTCGTCGACGCATTCAAATGCGTCCGCGCCGGGTTGTCGACCGATTGGCTGACCTACAAGAGCGAACACTTCAATTACGACAACGTGCCGATCGCACTGCGCCCGTTACAGCAGCCACATCCGCCGTTCTGGTACGCCTCCACGAATGCCGAAGGCGCGACTTGGGCGGGCGAGAACGGTACGCATTTCGTGACGCTCGGGCCGGTGAAAATGGCGAAGGTCGCGATCGACGCCTACAAAGCCGCGCTCGGCAAGCGCGGCGGCCCCGCACAGCCCAAGCCTGAGTTTCCCGGCGGCGCGGCGATCGGCATTCAGCGGCTCATCATGGTGGCGGAGAGCGAGGCGGAGGCGCGACGTTTCGGCAAGCCGGCGCTCGACCGCCACGTCGCGCACCTGACCTGGCTGCGCGACAAACTTGGCAACACGCCCGGCCTGAATTTGCCGTTCGGCGCCGATTTCGAAGCCTGGGTGGCAAACGGCACCGCGATTGCCGGCACGCCGGACCAGGTGCGCGACGAGATCGAGCGGCAGATGAAGGAACTCGGGGTCAATTATCTGCTGAGCTACGTCTTCTTCGGCAACATGCCGCTTGCCGACGCGCTGCGGTCGCTTGAATTATTCAAGACCGAGGTGATGCCGCATCTGGCGAAGCTGTAAATTTGCTCCGCCTACGTCGCCGAATCGTCGCCGCCTCCCGCCCGATCGGCGCGCAGCGCGTCCGGATGCGGCATGGCGATGGCGTTGTAGCCGGAATCGACGAAATGGATTTCGCCGGTGACGCCGGTCGAGAGGTCGGAGAGAAGATAGAGACCGGCGCCGCCGAGTTCTTCAAGCGTCACGCCGCGATGCAACGGCGAATGCCGCTGCTGAAAAGCAAACATGTAGCGCGCGTCGCCGATACCGGCGCCGGCGAGCGTGCGGATCGGCCCGGACGAGATGGCGTTGACGCGGATGCTTTGCGGCCCGAAGTCGACGGCGAGATAGCGCACTGAGGCTTCCAGCGCCGCCTTGGCCGGCCCCATGGCGTTGTAGTTCGGCATCGCGCGGTCGCCGCCGTTATAGGTGAGCGTGAGCATGGCGCCGCCGGCGGGCATCAGCGCGGCCGCGCGCTTGGCTGCCTCGACGAAGGAAAAGCAAGAAATCAGCATGGTGCGCAGAAAATTCTCGCGCGTCGTATCGGCGAAGCGGCCGGTCAGCTGAGTCTTGTCGGAAAAGGCGACGGCATGGAGCAAAAAATCGAGCCTGCCCCACATTCGCTTGATGTTGTCGAAAATGGCATCGACCGAAGCGATATCTTCAACGTCGCAAGGCATTACCAGATCGGCATTGACGGAAGCCGCCAGCGGTTTCACCCGCTTGCCGAGCGCGTCGCCTTGATAGGTAAAAGCGAGCTCGGCGCCGTGCGCCGCGAGCGTCTTTGCAATCCCCCAGGCGATGGAGTGGTCGTTGGCGACCCCCATGACCAGGCCGCGCTTGCCCTGCATCAAGTCGGGCATGCGTCAGGCATCCAGCCGCTTAAAGACGATGGAGGCGTTGGTGCCACCGAAACCGAAGGAGTTGGACAGCACGCAATCGAGCGTCACGCCGTCGCGGCGCTCGCGCACAATCGGCATATCGGCGAAGGCGGGATCGAGATTCTCGATGTTGGCACTCTCGCAAATGAAACCGTTATTCATCATCAACAGCGAATAGATCGCTTCGTGCACCCCCGTGGCACCCTGCGAATGGCCGGTCAGCGACTTGGTGGCGGAGATCGGCGGGCATTTGTCGCCTGAGCCGAATACTTCGCGGATCGCCTCCATTTCTTTGAGGTCGCCGATCGGCGTCGAGGTGGCGTGCGGATTGATGTAGTCGACCGTCTGCTTGACGTCCTTGAGCGCCATGCGCATGCAGCGCGCCGCGCCCTCGCCCGACGGCGCGACCATGTCGACACCGTCCGACGTCGCGCCATAACCGGCGACTTCGGCGTAGATGCGGCCACCGCGCGCTTTCGCGTGCTCCAGCTCTTCGAGCACCAGCACGCCGGCGCCCGCCGAGATGACGAAACCGTCGCGATCGGCGTCGTAGGCACGCGAGGCCTTGGCCGGCGTGTCATTGAATTTCGAGGACAAGGCGCCCATCCCGTCGAACAGCACCGTAAGCGTCCAATCGAGTTCCTCACAGCCGCCGGCAAACACCATGTCCTGCTTGCCGTACTGGATCAGCTCGTAGGCGTTGCCGATGCAATGGTTGGAGGTCGCGCAGGCCGACGAGATCGAATACGACAGCCCTTTGATCTTGAACCAGGTCGAGAGCGTGGCGGACGCGGTGGACGACATCGCCTTCGGCACCGCGAACGGGCCGACCCGCTTCGG
>JASHSY010000046.1 GCA_030040825.1 Xanthobacteraceae bacterium | reverse complement strand
CCCGCCTGCGCGGCGGACAATAAGCCGCTTCTGGAGCGTCCGCATGCGCCTAACGGACGCGGCGACCCACCCTATTTCGTTGCACCACATATGATTCACTCGCACTGGGCGCCTACCACCGTCAGCCGCCGGCGTCATCGTAGCGGGCATTCACGTCAGCGCGATCGCCTATATTCTCGCGTGGCATCAGGCGGAAGACATCGGCGGCGATAACGAAGTGCGCCGCGCGTCGAGCCGTCATGGCAGACCAGCCTGATACGGCAAATCCAGCGCTACAAGCGCTATCCGCCGCAGGCACAAGCGCGCAACGAGCAGGGCGTCGTGTTGTTAGGCTTCAGTCTCGACCGCGACGGCCGGGTGCTGGCGCATCGCATCGTGCAAAGCTCGGGCTATGCCGACCTCGACAACGAAGTGATGGAAATGATTATGCGCGCGGAGCCGCTGCCGCCCTTCCCGACGAGCATGCCGCAGGCGCGGCTCGACCTGACGGTGCCGATCCGCTTTTCACTGCATTGAAGCTTCAGTTGCCGTTGCCGAGCGGCATCGCATAAGGTTGCGGCGGCGGACCACTGTTCATGCCACCCTGAAATCCACGGAACGGCGAGAACGGCGTGTATGGCTGTGCCTGTTGCGCTCCGAACTGCACGACGGGCCCCCCCGAACCGAAAGGCTGCACGCCCTGGCCGAAGTTCTTGACCTGATCATCCGGATCGGCAAACGTCGAGTTGCCGCTCCCATTCACGCTGAGGTTTTCCTGGGTGAACGCACGCGCTACGGGCGCGGTCATGGAAATCGCCGCAATCGCCAGGACTAAAATCGCCAAGACCGTGGCTGCCAAATGAAGCTGCGTCGACCGAAGCATCATTATTATTCCCCCTTAGCCAGTCCCTTGCGGCACGCCCCCAAGCGCGGCACACAGGCTAAGGTCGGGCACCGCCCGGCGTCAAGCAGTTCCCGCGCGCCGTAGTGTCCCACCGCCGCCTCATCGCGACAGCCGCACAAGGAAGCCGTTATGCGCAGCAAGCCGTCACTCACATTGGCCGACGTCAAGAAAATGCTGGCAGCCTGTGAAGCTGAAGCGACGAAAAACAAATGGAATGTATCGATCGCCATCGTTGACGAGGGCGCGCACCTTTTGGGTTTCCTGCGAATGGACGGCTGCGGACCGATCTCCGCCGAAGTGGCTATCGGCAAGGCGCACACCTCCGCGCTGACCCGCCGACCGAGCAAATTGTTCGAAGATCGCGTCAAAGACCGGCCGGCATTCATCACTTTTCCTGCCGGCACATTGATTCAAGGCGCGCTGCCGATCATGCACCAGAACGAATGCGTCGGCGCCATCGGTGTGTCGGGCGTACAATCGCATGAAGACGAGCAGATTGCGCAAGCGGGAATCAACGCGCTCGGCTAGTGCTCCCCTCCCCCCCGGCGAGGCAAGCGGCGGGGAGGGAAATTATCCGCGCGCTCCGCCCGGCTAGCGGTCGAGTTCCTTGAAATAGCGGTAGATGCCCCACTGCGAGAACGGGATGCGCCGCTTGGAGCTCAAATAGGCTCTGATGCGTGGCCGCCTCGCGACCTGGTCATGCAGCGCCAAGACACGAGGAATCTTCCGTTCGAAGCGCTTGATGCGCTTGGGAAACGCGTAGCGCAATCCTTCGACGATCTGGAATAGCGACAGATCGACATAAGTCAGCCGCCGGCCGACCAGGTATTGTCCACCGTTTCGTCGCAGCACGCGCTCGAAATAACCGAGAAACTTCGGTACGCGGTAGCGCCAAAAGTCCTTGGTGCGCCGCTTGGCTGCCGGACGTTGCTCTTCATAGTAGAGCCACGAGGTGATCGGATGGTGCGTGTCGTGGATCTCGACGACCAGATCGGTGATGGTGAGTTGCAGCTGGTGAATCCACAGCCGGGTTGCCTCGTCGCGCGGGGCCAGCCGCAAATGCGGTCCCAGATAAAAAAGGATATTAGCGGTCTGCGCGATGACAAGCTTGCCGGCCTTGATGAACGGTGGCGCAAAGGGCGGGCGCCCCGTACGCCGGTCGTCCATGATCTTCATCATCGCCGTTTCACCGCCTTTGCGGCGCGCAACATCGACATAGTCGGCCCCTGCCTCCTCAAGCGCGAGCCGGACGAATTCGCCACGGCCTTGCACCGTGGGCCAGTAATAAAACTGATAGCGCATGGATCATCTCCCGCGGCGCGGGAGGTTAGCCGCCCAAACGGGAGCGGTCACGTGCGCATCGCCACCCACGTTCCGGAGCAGTAACCGGTGGATGTGCGACCGCGCCAGCTTCCGGCGCCGCGCGTCGCAGTCAACCGCCCGTAAGCCACCCCGTAGGCTCCGCCGCCAGAAACCCGCGCATAGGCGTTACCGCTCGACTTGACGTAGCCGGTTAGATCCACGCCAACGCTGCCGTAACTAATAACGCCGTTAACGATCTGACCGCTGAAACGATAGGAAGCATCACACGGTCCGCTGCGCGTATAAACAACCATACTCCAGGTGCCGTCGTATTTGCTGCCCGCGGACGCGTCAGTAACCTGGGTCAGCGCCGCCGCTGAAAGCGTTGCTGCAAGCAGAATTGCTCCCGCCGGATTACGGATCATCGTTATCTCCCGTGTGCTTTGCGGCGTGGGCACGCCTCTACGCCGTGAAAATCAATACGTCTTATTGCCGTCAATCTTAAACACGCACACTGTTTCACGGCCTGCGCGTGCCTGTCTAGGCCGCCGCTTGATTCGCAGAGGCGTCCTTCCCTAAATACCTCTCGCAACAACCGCCTGTTTAATTCCCAGTCGTACCTGGCCGTGTCGCAACCCAAGTGCCGGCGCAGCGGCCATCGGCACCCTGCCCGCTCCAGGTGCCGTTGCCGTGTGTTGGAGTCATGTGACCATGCGCCTCGCCGTGGCTTGACCCCGCCGTGACGTGCACGTGCGTGTCGCCATTGGCAGCAACGCGTCCGCTGACCTCAATCGAGCCATAGGCGTAGTAAATCTGTCCATCGGTGATCTGGCCGCTAATACGGTAGGATGGATCGCATGGTCCGCTCGCCGTACGAACGACCACGCTCCACGGACCGTCATAGACGGTGCCAGCGTGAGCCGAACCGGCGAGCAGCGCCGCAAACAATAGCCAAACAAACCTACGCGTCATACCAGCCCGTAAACCCGTTGCAGCCGCTACGCACACCCCAAATATTCATGCCCATTGTATTAGACGTCGGTCCCCTTCTCCAGCCAATCAATGTGCTTGCCGTCGAGCGCTTCGTGGATGGCGAACCAATCAGCGCTGCCGCGGCGCATCGGCGACGCACCGCAAACATGTATATCCATTTTTGGCTGTTCTTCCCGATATTGGCCCATTCAATCCGGCCGGTAATATAATGGAAATCCGCAGGCGGTAGGCTCCGCTCTTGGGCGCGCCGCAACAAGGCCGTGGTCGAGCGATAATGAGTATAATGACGGGCGTGGCGTAAGGGGTGGCAAGCGTGCGGCTCAAGCAGACACTTGCGATTCGGCTCCTGGCCGTCGCAGCGCTGGGTTTGTTGCTGGGCGCCTGCTCGAAATGCGACGTGCCGGACTTCTGGCACCACGACACGCCGACGGCCGCTCCGCAATCCTGTCACGACGGACCTGCGGTTCAATAACCCGCCGATTAGGCCGCCAGGGTTTCCTTCACCGCCGCGACCAGCTGCTTGAGCGTGAAAGGCTTTGGCAGGAAGGCAAACTGGCTGTGTTCCGGCAGATTTTTCTGGAATGCATCCTCGGCATAGCCAGACACGAAAATGATTTTCAGGCCCGGATTGCGGATACGCAGTTCGCGCGCGAGCGTCGGGCCGTCCATTTCCGGCATGACCACGTCCGACACGACGAGATCGACCGGCTTGTCGGCTTTCTCCAACACTTCGATCGCCTCGACGCCGTTGCCGGCTTCGAGCACCGTATAGCCGCGCGAGGCAAGTCCGCGCGCATTGAGCGCGCGCAATCCCTCTTCGTCTTCTACCAGGAGGATAATGCCTTCACCGGTCAAGTCGGCGGCAACGGCGGTGGCAGCGCGTTTGACCTGATCGGTCGCAGCAATTATCCCGGAGATCACCGGCACTTCCAATTCGCCTTCCGCCAACTCATGCGCAGTGGCAACGTGGCGCGGCAGGAAGATGCGGAAGGTCGAGCCTTCGTGCAGTGCGGATTCGACATACACGAAACCGCCGGTCTGTTTGACGATGCCGTACACCGTGGACAAGCCGAGGCCGGTGCCCTTGCCGACCTCCTTGGTTGAGAAGAACGGATCGAAAATCTTATCGCGGATCGCTTCCGGAATGCCGACGCCGGTGTCGGTGACCTCGACCAGCACATAATCGGCCGCCGGCATGCCTTTGGCGTGATAGCGCTCGCACTCTTTTGCCAGCACGTTGGTCGTCCGCAGCGTCAACCTTCCGCCGTCGGGCATGGCGTCACGCGCGTTGACCACGAGGTTCACGATCACCTGCTCGAACTGCGAGATGTCGACCTTGACTGGCCACAAATCGCGGCCGTGTACCACATCGAGCGTGACCTTTTCGCCGATCAGCCGGCGCAGCAGCATGGTGAGGTCGCTCAGCACCTCGCCGAGGTCGAGCACCTGCGGACGCATGGTTTGCTTGCGCGAGAAAGCCAGCAAATGCCGAACCAGGCTCGCCGCCCGGTTGGCGTTTTGCTTGATCTGCATGATATCGGCGAACGATGGATCGGTCGGCCTATGCGCGTTGAGCAGAAAGTCTGTCGCCATGATGATGGCCGACAACACGTTGTTGAAATCGTGCGCAATGCCGCCGGCGAGCTGGCCGACCATTTCCATCTTCTGTTGCTGATTGAGCTTGGTTTCAAGCTCGCGCTGCGCGGTGGTTTCGAGCGCGTAGACGATAGCGGCTTCCTGGTCACGCTCTTGCTCCTCGACCGCGGTCACATAAAAGCGGCCGAACCGTTCGCCATCGCCGGCGAGTGCGGCATCGACGGGTGCGATATCGCCCTTGCCGCGCGCCGCTTGCGCAATGGCGGCTTCGAGCGGGCCGCGGTCGCGCTCGGCGATGGCAAAACCGATCGACCGGTTGCCGCCCTCACCGCTGAGCACGTTATGAAACA
>JASHSY010000389.1 GCA_030040825.1 Xanthobacteraceae bacterium | reverse complement strand
CTGCTTGCGATCCTCAGGCGCCATGACCTTGGCGCCGAAGCCGATCGAAGTGGAACGGCCGCGCGCGGAAATGATCTTTTCCAGGCCGGCAAACGCGCCACCGCACACGAATAGGATGTTGGTAGTATCGACCTGGAGGAATTCCTGCTGCGGATGCTTGCGGCCGCCCTGCGGCGGGACACTGGCAATCGTGCCTTCCATGATCTTGAGCAGCGCCTGTTGCACCCCCTCGCCCGACACATCGCGGGTGATCGACGGGTTGTCGGACTTGCGCGAAATCTTATCGATTTCGTCGATATAGACGATACCACGCTGCGCGCGTTCGACATTGTAGTCGGCCGATTGCAACAGCTTCAAAATGATATTTTCGACGTCCTCGCCGACATAGCCGGCCTCGGTCAGCGTCGTCGCATCCGCCATCGTGAACGGCACGTCGAGAATGCGCGCCAGCGTTTGCGCCAGCAGCGTCTTGCCCGAGCCGGTCGGCCCAATCAACAGAATGTTCGATTTCGCCAGCTCGACGTCGTTGTGCTTGGACTGATGATTGAGCCGCTTGTAGTGATTGTGGACGGCAACCGACAACACCTTCTTGGCGTGGTCCTGGCCGATCACATAGTCATCGAGCACTTTGCGGATTTCGCGCGGGGTCGGAATGCCATCGCGCGATTTCACCAGCGAGGACTTGTTTTCCTCACGGATGATGTCCATGCAAAGTTCGACGCACTCATCACAGATAAAGACGGTCGGCCCGGCAATAAGCTTGCGCACCTCGTGCTGGCTCTTGCCGCAGAACGAGCAGTAAAGCGTATTCTTTGAATCACCGCCGCCGACTTTGCTCATTTCCGTGTCCGCCTCCACTGCGAGGGAAACGCCTTAACCCCCGCTACCATACCAACCGCCGCGCTAAAAAACCGTAGCACCCCTGTCGTACTCTGCCTCCACAAGGTGCCGCACCTTCATAGCCGGATCACTTCGTATAAACGTGCATGCTAACGGTGTGCGGATCAAGAATCCATTAACGATAACGAGAGTTTGCACCGATCCGCTTTCCGGAGCAAACCTGCGGAAATCTACTTGACGCGCACGTGAACCCATTCTCCGAGGCGGCGATTCGGCCCATTCGATCTAAACCTTAGTCAGCGCGGGCTGCTCGGCCTTCAGGCCAGGTTCCTCAGGGCGCTTTTCGATCACCTTGTCGATGAGGCCAAAATCCTTGGCCATTTCTGAGGTCAGGAACATGTCTCGCTCAAGTGCGTCCTCGATCTTTTTCAAGGGCTGGCCGGTATGCTTGACGTAGATTTCGTTCAGCCGGCGCTTGAGGTTCAGGATCTCTTGGGCATGCAGCATGATGTCGGTCGCCTGGCCCTGAAACCCGCCCGACGGCTGATGGACCATGATGCGTGCGTTTGGCAGTGCGAAGCGCAAGTCCTTGGCACCGGCCGCCAGCAGCAGCGAGCCCATGGAGGCCGCTTGACCGGTACAGAGGGTTGAGACCGCCGGCCGGATGAATTGCATGGTGTCGTAGATCGCCAAGCCGGAGGTAACGATGCCGCCGGGCGAATTGATGTACATCGAGATTTCTTTTTTCGGATTGTCCGCCTCAAGGAATAGCAGCTGCGCAACCACCAGCGAAGCCATGCCGTCCTCGATCCCGCCGGTGATAAAGATGATCCGCTCCTTCAGCAGGCGGGAATAAATATCGTAGGCCCGTTCCCCGCGGTTGGTCTGCTCGACCACCATGGGGACGAGGTACTGCATGTAGGTTTCTTTCGGGTCACGCATGGTGCTCACCTGTCAGGGCTTCAAAGCTAGTGTTGCTTGAGTCGGCGGGACTGGTCGAAGCCGCCCGTGTACGGCCACGAAATCAACTATGCAACTATGGCACATAGGTGCGGAAGTTCCCGTCACAAGACGCCTGCGTCCGTCATGGCTTCATTCCTTTTCGTCGTGGTCCTTATTCCTCATCTTCCTTGAATAGTTCGTCCCGCGAAACCTGCTTGTCGGTAACCTCGGCCAATTCGGACAGGAAACCGACAATTTTATCCTCGAACAGCGGCGCACGTAGGGCAGCAAGCGCGTTGGGGTTCTTCTGGTAATACTCCCAAATCTGCCGTTCCTGCCCAGGATACTGTCGCACCTGCTCCATCAAGGCGCCCTTTAAGTGGTTCTCGGTGACCGTGATGTTGTTCCGCTCGCCAATTTCGGCGAGGACGAGGCCGAGCCGCACCCGGCGTTCGGCGATGCCGCGATATTCCTCCCGCGCCTTTTCCTCGGTTGTGCCCTCGTCGGCGAAAGTGCGGTTCTTTTGCTTGAGTTCGTTTTCGATTTGTGCCCAGACGTTGGCGAATTCCTGCTCAGCCAGGCTCGGCGGCAGCTCGAATTTGTGGCGTGCATCAAGCTCATCGAACAGCACCCGCTTGAGCTTCTGGTGCGAGGCAGCTGCATGCTCGCGTGTGATGCGTTCCTTCATGGCATCGCGCAGCTTGGCAAGAGATTCTGCTCCAAGCGCCTTGGCGAATTGGTCGTCGATTTTGGTTTCCCCCGGCGTCTCTACTCCCTTCACAGTGACGGCGAAGGTCGCCTCCTTGCCGGCAAGGTTGGTCTCGCGATAATCGTCGGGAAATTTGACGTTGAAAGTTTTGCTGTCGCCGACTTTGAGACCGACCAAATGGTCCTCGAAGCCCGGGATGAAATGGCCCGTGCCCAAAACCAAAGGCACATCTTCGCCGCTGCCGCCCTCCAACGGCGCACCATCAATCGATCCTTGAAACGAAATCGTCGCGCGATCACCCGTTTCCGCCGCCCCGGTCTTGGCCTCGAACGGCCGGTTTTGCTCGTACAGAGTCTCAAGGGCCCGATCGATCTCGCTGTCTTCGACCGGTGCGGTCAAGCGGGTGAGTTTGATGGTCTTAAAATCCGTGAGCGTAATCGGCGGCATGATCTCGAGCTCGACCGTATAGGCGAGATCAGATTTGCCATCGATGACGCCCTCGACGGCGCCCTCCTCCGTCGGCAGCGCCACCTTGGGTTCAGTGGCGAGCTTGAAGCCGTGTTCGGTAATGATCTTCGAATTGGCGTCGCGCATCGCCGCTTCGATCGCTTCCGCCATGGCGGATTTGCCGTAAAGACGGCGAAGATGCCCGACCGGCACTTTGCCCGGCCGGAAGCCGGGCAGCTGCACGCGGTTCTTAAGCTCATCGAGCCGCTCGTTGACGCGGGCTTCAAGATCGGTCGCGGGCACAACGACCCGATATTCGCGCTTGAGGCCCGCGGCGGCAGTTTCAGTCACTTGCATGGACATTACTCTTGAATAGCTCGATCAGGGCCGCAAGGTCGCGCGTCCGGCCGCCTTTGGAAAAATTATCCGCCCTGCTGGTGCGGGCGGAGGGGCTCGAACCCCCACGACTTTCGTCACGGGAACCTAAATCCCGCGCGTCTACCAATTCCGCCACGCCCGCGACAGGAGGGCGGCCCGGTGGCGCGGCTTATATCACGCACAACCCATGAGGCACTAACAAAATAGGCCGCGGTAAACGCCTGGCAAGCACTCGGACAAATCCTCGGAAATGAGGCCTGGGCCGAATGCCGCGGCCGCCTCGCCATGCAGCCAAACTGCCGCGGCGGCAGCTTGGAAGGCGGGCATGCCTTGCGCCAGAAGTCCTGCCGTTACTCCGGTGAGTACGTCGCCTGCGCCGGCGGTTGCCAAATAAGGAGGAGCATTTGCCGCAATCGCAGCGCGGCCGTCTGGAGCTGCCACCACCGTGTCGGCCCCCTTGAGGACGATGACAGCTTCGGTGAGTTGCGCCGCGATGCGGGCTCTTTCGAGCTTCGATCCGACTTTAGTTGTTTTGTCTAAAGCACCGAAATAACGGGAAAATTCTCCTTCGTGTGGCGTGAGAATGGTGGCTTGATCCCGGCGCTTTCGAAGCGCTGCGGCGAGCCTTTGCGGGGTGGCGGCAAAGCTTGTTATCGCATCAGCATCGAGAACGACCGCGCGCTCTCCAGCAAGCGCGGCCAGGACGACTTCACAGGTCGCGTCGCCGACGCCAACGCCCGGTCCGATGGCGCAAGCGTTGAGACGGCTGTCGGCGAGGAATCCTGTGAGCTCGGCCGCCCCGTCCGCCGCTCGAACCATCACCGCGAGGTTGGTTGCGGCGTTGACGGCAAGGGCCTGACGCGGGCTTACGATGGTCACAAGCCCGGCGCCGGCCCGCAAAGCACCGCGCGCTGCGAGTCTTGCCGCGCCGGTCGACCAGGAAGGGCCGGATACCACGACGGCGTGTCCGCGATCATATTTATGGCCGCCATGCGCGGGTACCGGGAAAAGTCTGCGCCACAGCTCCGGTGTGTTTTCGAAGGTTTTCGGGCTGATGCGCGGTAGCACCGCTGCGGGAATACCGATGTCGGCCACCGAAACTGCGCCGCAATGCAACCGGCCGGGAAGGAGAAGGTGACCCGGTTTCTTACGAAAGAAGGTCACAGTTTGCGTCGCGTTGACGGCTACACCAAGCACCGCGCCGGAGGTGCCGTTGACGCCGCTCGGCAGGTCGACCGCCACGACCGGCTTCGCCCCGGCATTCAGGGTTTCGATGGCGGCTCGAGCATTACCCTCGACCGGACGATCAAGCCCGGCGCCAAATAATGCATCGATCACCACGTCGGCTGTGTTGAGGCACCCGTGATCGTCGCTGATATCGCCGGCCCACCTTTTGGCCGCGAGCGCCGCATCGCCCTTGAGCCGCGCATAAGCGCCAATGAACATCACCGTGACGCGGTAACCTCGCTCGGCCAAAAGCCGCGCAGCGACAAATCCGTCGCCGCCATTATTACCCGGACCGGCAACTACAGTGACCCGGCTGCCGGCAGCATGCCGGGCGATGACCGCGTCAGCTACGGCCCTACCCGCGCGCTCCATCAGGTCGATACCGGGCATTCCGCCGGCGATAGTCTGCCGGTCGGCTTCCGCCATTTCGGAGGTGGTCAAAAGCTCATTCATGACGGCAAGGATAGCGTTTGCGGCAGTCACAGAACATTGGTGGACCTTGTTGTTTCAAACGGTTGACGCGATAATAGGCAATCTGCCCAGTTTGCTGGCGGGGGCGTTTGCCGAAGCTTCGATCAACGGCCGGAATAGGCCAATAGCGGTCTGATCCGGTTGCAGTTTTCGTGCTTTTCCGGCCTTGGCATGGGACCTGCTAACAACGAAGGCTCGACTTCCAATTGATGGTCCTGCCGTCCCGAAGCCGGGAGAACAAACGTGATGAAAAAAATCGAAGCGATCATCAAGCCTTTCAAACTCGATGAAGTGAAGGAAGCCCTCCAGGAAGTCGGGCTGCAGGGAATAACCGTCACCGAGGCGAAAGGCTTTGGACGTCAGAAGGGTCACACCGAGCTTTACCGCGGCGCTGAATACGTAGTGGATTTTCTGCCTAAGGTAAAAATCGAGATTGTGCTTGGCGACGACATGGTCGAAAAAGCCATTGACGCGATCCGTCGTGCCGCTCAAACCGGGCGGATCGGCGACGGAAAAATATTCGTATCGACGATCGAAGAAGCGATCCGGATCAGGACGGGGGAGTCCGGAATTGACGCCATTTGACGCGCTGATTTGATTGCTGGCGCCTTGCCGCATCCGGCAGGATCGATCGTCGCGATCAAGCATCCAACATGAGCACGAAAGGTACGTACGCCATGACGACGCCGAAGAATGTCATGAAAATGATCAAGGACAGCGACGTGAAATACGTCGATTTCCGGTTCACCGATCCACGCGGCAAGTGGCAACACGTCACCTTCGACGTTTCGCTGATTGAAGAAGACACCTTTGCCGAAGGACAAATGTTCGACGGCTCGTCGATCGCCGGCTGGAAGGCGATTCACGAGTCCGACATGTGCCTGATGCCCGATCCGGCTTCCGCCTGCATCGATCCGTTCTTCGCCGAAACCACCTTAGTGCTGATCTGCGACGTGCTCGAGCCGACCACTGGCGAGCCCTATTCGCGCGACCCGCGCGGCATCGCCAAAAAGGCTGAGGGCATGGTCAAATCGATGGGCGTCGGCGACACCATTTACTTTGGCCCGGAGGCTGAATTCTTCGTCTTCGACGACGTCCGCTACAAGGCCGACCCCTACAACACCGGCTTTAAGCTCGACTCGGTGGAATTCCCGTCCAATGCCGACACCGCGTATGAGGGCGGCAATACGGGGCATCGTGTTTGGACCAAAAAGGGATATTTCCCGGTTCCTCCGCAGGACTCAGCGCAGGATATGCGCTCCGAAATGCTCGCTGCCATGGCGCGGATGGGTGTGAGAGTTGAGAAGCACCACCATGAGGTCGCTTCCGCGCAACATGAACTCGGCATGAAGTTCTCGCCCATGGTGCAGATGGCCGACCACTTGCAAATTTACAAATACTGCATCCAGCAGGTCGCCCAGGTTTACGGCAAGACGGCTTGCTTCATGCCAAAGCCGGTGTACGGCGATAACGGCTCCGGTATGCATTGTCACCAGTCGATCTGGAAAAGCGGCAAGCCGGTATTCGCCGGCAACAAATACTCCGATCTATCCGACACTTGCCTACAGTACATCGCGGGCGTCATCAAACATGCCAAGGCGATCAACGCTTTCACCAATCCCACAACCAATTCATACAAGCGTCTGGTGCCCGGCTTTGAGGCGCCCGTATTGTTAGCCTATTCGGCACGTAACCGGTCGGCTTCGTGCCGCATCCCCTACACCACCAATCCGAAGGCCAAGCGCGTGGAAGTCCGGTTCCCGGATCCGCTCGCCAATCCCTATCTGGGGTTTGCCGCCATGCTGATGGCCGGTCTGGACGGGATCAAGAACAAACTCAATCCGGGCGACGCCATCGACAAGGACCTTTATGATCTGCCGCCGAAGGAGTTGAAAAAGATTCCGACCGTCTGCGGTTCGCTCCGCCAGGCGTTGGAGGAGCTCAACAAGGACCGCGCCTTCCTCAAAGCCGGCGGCGTGTTCGATGACGATTTCATCGACTCCTACATCGACTTGAAAATGACGGAAGTGATCCGCTTCGAGCACACGCCGCATCCGGTCGAGTTCGAGATGTACTATTCGGCGTAGCGTAAACGCGTAGCTATCCTCCCGGCATTGCCTTCAAGCGATGCAATTTTCCGGAGCGCCGTCGGTCGCGGCGCTCCTTTCGTTTCCCCTCTCGCTTCGCCGAATTGTTTCGATTTGTTCTCCAGCATGCGACGCGCCGGCGGCGACAGCTTCTTCCGTGGCGATCTCGATGCGGTCGCGACCGTTGGTCTTGGCACGATAGAGCGCGCTATCGGCGCGCGCGATGATCAAGTCGATTGCGGTCAATGGCGAGCCGCTGGCGATCCCGATGCTGACGGTCGTTGCTACATGCTGGCCGTTGCGGACAAAACCGGTGGCCGCAAACGCCGCCCGCACGCGCTCCGCGGCGATCGCGGCCTCGGCGATGGTGCTCGGCAATAGCACGACAAATTCCTCGCCGCCGATCCGGCCGACGATATCGGTTGCCCGCATCGTTTGCCCGACCACCTTGGCAAAAAGCTGCAAAACTGCATCGCCGACCGCATGTCCGTAGCGATCGTTGATCGACTTGAAATGATCAAGGTCGATGGCAAGCATACTGATCGGCGTGCGGTTGCGGCCGTAGCGTGTCATCATGCCAGCGGCGGCTTCGAAGAATCCGCGCCGGTTAAGCAAGCCGGTCAGCGGGTCAGTTGCGGCGGCCAGCTTGTAAGCGTGCATCGTGCGGTCTTTCGCCAGGATGAGCACGATGAAGGCGGTGCCGACGACGTAGAGCAGAATTTCGATCGCAAACACGGCGATCCAGCCGCGCGCGACGCTGTTAACGTCGCCTTCTGGGGAAACCGTCGCCAGCGCCACCGGGAAGAGAAATATTGCTCCGTGCAACGTCGGGACGAACGCGGCGGGCCAGCGCCGGATTAGCGATTTTCGCCGTTCACGCCGCAATTCGGTGGCGGTCATGAACGTATATCCGGCGACGATGATGGAACTCACCACCATGCGCGAGGCGGCCGAGAAAGTGAACGCCGGCACGAAGCATGCGATCAGCCAGAAGGCAGCGCCGAATAACGTGGCGATCCAGAGGACCGGCCGGCCGTGAAACAGGCGGGCCGCGCTCCAGATCATGCCGGTGGCGATGAACAACAGCGAGGTCGATAAGTTCGAAACCAGCGGCGTGATCGCGTCGCCCATGTGCCAAAGCGCGCCAGATGCGCCGCCAAACAAATAGGCAACGCCCCACCAGGCTAGCGCCATGATGCGTTCCTGGGTCCAGGCATAGAGCAGGAACAAGCCGAGCAACGACGTGACGCAAATCGCGACGACGAACAGAGTTCCGAAATCGAGCGCGACCGAAGCTTGAACGAAGTTGGCCATGAGGCTTAACCGCGTGGTTATGCGGAGGAATGCGTAGCATCCCGTGGGGAAAAGTACGTATGACTGTTCAGCATGTGGCGCGGAAAATTTGCGGTCACGCTTTGCCAAGCGTCTCGCCCATCGCGCGGCTTTTGGAAAAAATTTTAGGAAATCAAGGGAAAATGTGCCACGTTTTTGGCCTTAACAGAAGGCGTGCCCAAGCGGTTTGGCAAGAACAGGCATTGCGACGCGAATTACTCAATAACGCCAGGGGTCTGCAACCGCGCCGCCGAACGGCAAAAGCCGTGCCTCTCGCAGGGCGCGCATGAAACATTGCATTCGGACGATCATCGCCGTCACCGTCTTCAGCGCCTTGGGTTGCATCGGACCCGCGGCCGCGCAGACCGCGGCCGCGTGGCCCGATACCTTTCTGGCGCGCGTGGAGTCTTTAGCGCTCATTGAGACGCTTAACGCCACGCTCCTGTCGGCGCGCAGCGCGACTTTTACCCTCGACAAATGGTGCGCCGACCACAAGCTGGCCGCCGATACAAAAATCCGCGCGCGCCTCATCCGCAGTGTCGACAAGCCGATTACAGATGAACAGCGGCACCGCCTCCAGATCGATCGGAGCGAGCCGATCAGGTTTCGCCATGTCGAATTGACGTGCGGAGATCATGTGCTGTCGGAAGCCGACAATTGGTATGTGCCGTCGCGCCTGACGGCCGAGATGAATCGCGTGCTCGAGACGACCGACACTCCGTTCGGCCGCGTGATTGCGGATCTAAGGCCGTTCCGCTGGACGTTTGCCGCCGTGATGCTGTGGCAGCCGCTTGATGACGGCTGGGAACAACATGCGCCTCCGGCCGATCGACCCGGACAAACGCTTGCGATCCCAAAGCATCTGTTCGAGCATCGCGCGCTCGTTTACGCCTCCGACTTCAACCCAGTTTCCGAAGTGGACGAAGTCTATACGCGCGAGAATTTGGTCTTCTCGCCGCCGCGCTGAGCGCAAACGGGCGCGAAATTAAATTAGCGC
>JASHSY010000388.1 GCA_030040825.1 Xanthobacteraceae bacterium | reverse complement strand
CTGTCGGAAGCCGACAATTGGTATGTGCCGTCGCGCCTGACGGCCGAGATGAATCGCGTGCTCGAGACGACCGACACTCCGTTCGGCCGCGCCATTGCGGATCTAAGGCCGTTCCGCTGGACGTTTGCCGCCGTGATGTTGTGGCAGCCGCTTGATGACGGCTGGGAACAACATGCGCCTCCGGCCGATCGACCCGGACAAACGCTTGCGATCCCGAAACATCTGTTCGAGCATCGCGCGCTCGTTTACGCCTCCGACTTCAACCCGGTTTCCGAAGTGGACGAAGTCTATACGCGCGAGAATTTGGCCTTCTCGCCGCCGCGCTGAGCGCAAACGGGCACGAAACTAATTAGCGCTTCGAGAACTGGAAGCTGCGGCGCGCCTTCGCGCGGCCATACTTCTTGCGCTCGACCACGCGCGGGTCGCGCGTGAGAAAGCCGCCGCGTTTAAGGACGCCGCGTAAATCCGGCTCGTGCCGCATCAACGCCTTGGACAGGCCGTGGCGTACCGCGCCCGCCTGCCCGGAGAGCCCGCCGCCGGAAACCGTGCAGACGACGTCAAATTGGCCTTGGCGGTTGGCGGCGACCAACGGCTGTTGAATTAGCATGCGCAGCACCGGCCGCGCAAAATAGGTCTCCACCGGCCGGTCGTTGATCACGATTTTGCCGGCGCCCATTTTGATCCACACGCGCGCTACCGCATCCTTGCGCTTGCCGGTTGCATAGGCGCGGCCCTGCTTGTCGAGTTTTTGTACGTATTTCGGCGGCTGCGGCGCCGCGGCCGGCTTCAATGCTGAAAGTTCTTCCAGCGTCTGTATCGTTTCGGCCATCAGGCGATCCTCTTATTCTTGCGGTTCATGGCGCCAACATCGAGCTTTTCCGGCTGCTGTGCTTCGTGCGGATGCTCGGCATGTGGATAGACCCGCAGATTGCTGAGTTGCCGACGGCCAAGCGGCCCTTCCGGTAACATCCGTTCGACTGCCTTCTCGACGATGCGCTGCGGAAAACGGCCAGCGAGGATCGCTTTCGCCGTTCGCTCCTTGATGCCACCGATGTAGCCCGTGTGCTTGTAATAGACTTTTTGCTCGACTTTGCGGCCGGTCAATATCGCCTTGGCAGCATTGATGACGATGACGTTATCGCCGCAGTCGACATGCGGGGTGAACGTCGCCTTGTGTTTGCCGCGCAAGCGCAGCGCTACAATCGCGGCAAGACGGCCGACGACAAGCCCTTCGGCGTCGATCATCACCCATTTCTTCTCAATTTCGGCGGCTTTGGCCGAATAGGTTTTCATCTGCTTATCCGTTTTGGAGGCGGCCCAGTTGTGCGGGCTGACTGTGCGGCTATGTACCCGGCGGCCCGCGTAGCGTCAACACATCGGACTGGCTATTTTGCCCACATTACAAGGATTTGGTGTGGAGGTATTATTTAACCTCTGATGAGGGGATCGAGTAGGTCGCGGTCGCATGCGCGGCCAGCTGGTCCTCGCCGTCCGAGCGGATGGAAACCTGTGCCACCGCCAACCGCTTGCCGAATTTGATCATTCGCGCTTCGGCAATGAGATCGCGTTGGGCCGGCTTTTTGAGAAAACTGATGCTCAGGTTGGTCGTCACCGCGAGCGGCACCCAGCCAATGCTGGCCAGGATCGCCACATAGGGCGCAAAGTCGGCAAGCTTCATGAGCGTGCCGCCGGAAATAGTTCCACCCGGCCGCAGCGAACGCGGATTGTAGTGCTTGCGGATGCGACTTCCGCCGAACCAGACCTTCTCGATGCTGTAGCCGCCGTCAGGATCGAACATGCCGGGGAATTCCGGGCCAAGGAGGGTCTCTAGCTCCTTGGCCGAGAGTTTCGGCGTCGCCATATCTTTCATGCCCTGCTCCAGCGCTTGCGGATCGGATACAATGCAGTTGTTGACTTGCCAATCCGCACCGGCGGAACCAACAGAAGGACCTAGGCGATGAACGTGCGATCCGCCGTTGCCGCAGCCGATGCTGCTTCCAAGCTGATCTTGTTGCGCGAGGATACCGGCGGGGTTGCCGTGCTCACGCTCAACCAGCCGCAGAGCCGCAATGCACTATCCGAAGCCATGCTGGAGGCGCTTGGCGATGCGCTGACTGCTGTCGCGCACGACGCGACTGTGCGCGCCGTCGTTGTGGCGGCCAACGGGCCGGCATTTTGCGCAGGCCACGATCTCAAAGAGCTTACGCGCCATCGCGGCGAAGCTGACCGCGGTCGCGCCTATTTCAAGCACATCATGACAACCTGCAGCGCGATGATGCAGCAGATCGTCGCCTTGCCGCAGCCGGTCATCGCTGCCGTGCAGGGCCCAGCGAGCGCGGCCGGCTGTCAATTGGTAGCAAGCTGTGACCTCGCAATCGCTTCTGAGGACGCGAAGTTTACGACGCCCGGCGTCGATATCGGACTGTTTTGCTCGACGCCAATGGTCGCGCTGTCGCGCAACGTGTCGCCCAAGCACGCGATGCAGATGCTGCTTACCGGCGAAGCGGTTTCCGCTGAGGATGCTGCGCGTATAGGCTTGGTCAATCGCGTAGTCGTGCCGGGCCACGAGCGCGCGGAAGCTGTGAAAGTTGCGCGCGAAATCGCCAGCAAGTCTGCGCTGACAGTCAAGATCGGCAAGCAGGCCTTTTACCGCCAGCTGGAAATGCCACTTTCGGCGGCTTACGAATACGTTTCCGGGATCATGACGGAAAACATGCTGGCGCGCGATGCCGAGGAAGGCATCAACGCCTTCATTGAAAAGCGCGATCCCAAATGGGAAAACCGCTGAGCTCGATACCACGATGAATCATGATTCTTATCCGGATAGCTACATCCGCGGCATCCTCAATACCGTGAAGACGATCGCGATGGTCGGCGCTTCCGAGAAGGAGAATCGTCCGAGTTATTTCGCGTTCAAGTATCTGCTTGAGCGCGGCTATACGATGATTCCGGTCAATCCGCTGCGCGCGGGCGAACAGATCCTGGGCCGTCACATTTACGCGCGGCTCAGCGACGTTCCCGTGCCGATCGACATGGTCGATATCTTTCGCTCATCGCGTCACGCGTTGCCGATCGTGCAGGAGGCGCTGACACTCAATCCGCGGCCGCAGGTGATTTGGATGCAGCTCAGCATCCGCAACGACGAGGCGGCCGCGCTCGCCGAGGCAGGCGGCATGAAGGTCGTGATGAACCGCTGCCCCAAGATCGAGTATGGTAGGCTGTCGTCTGAGATTGCGTGGATGGGCGTCAACACGCGCACCATTTCCGCGAGGAAGGCGGCTGCTAGTGGCGGTATTCAGCGCCTGTCGCTCAACCGCGCGTCGGTGCCGGGCGGGGCAACTGAAGCAGCGGCCGCGGCCGAACGCATGGAGCGCGAACGCGGCAGCGCAGGTTAAGGCGCGGAACTTGCGGTATTGTGGTTCGTTGATCCATGGGCCAACACGCGGATAAGCTGTGCTCGTGCGACAGCGCAAACGTGGAAATTCGGAGGAGCTAGCCATGAAAATCGGTTCAATACTTTTCCTAGCCTTGTTCTCCGGCGCCGTGGCGACGACCGCCTCGGCGGCTGACTGGCAGGGGCAGGATAACGATTGGCAGAGCCACGATAATTGGCAGAGGCACGACAGCGATTGGCAGGCTCACGATAATAATTGGCAGGAGCGCCATGATGAGAACTGGCAAGGCCACGATAGCCAGTATGCCTGCATGGGCGACGCCTTTAGCGTATGCGGGCGATTCATTCCCGATCGCGAGCGCGTCGCGCACTGTCTGATCTCCAACCGGGCCCGCGTTTCCGTTCCCTGTCGTGCGGCGTTGGCCCATTGGCGTGGCTGAGATCTGGTCCGGACACAACACAACTATTTCCTGATCGCCGCGCTGGAAGGCGCGGCGATTTCTATTAATGCGACCAGGCAACGCGCGCGGCTTGACGTCACTGCCCGATCCAATCCATCGTGTGCTCCTTTCCACGAGATCGTCACGCGTCGGCGGGAAAGGAGCGGCACATGACCGATCGCATTCCCGGTTTCGCCACACTGGCCGTGCACGCCGGCGCGCAACCGGATCCGACCACCGGTGCGCGTGCTACGCCGATTTATCAGACCACCTCCTACGTGTTTGAAAGTGTCGATCATGCGGCTTCGCTGTTCGGCTTGCAGACCTTCGGCAACATCTATACGCGCATCGGCAATCCCACCACTGCGGTCCTTGAGGAACGCGTCGCCGCGCTGGAAGGCGGCACCGCCGGGCTCGCGACCGCGTCCGGTCATGCCGCGCAGGTTCTTGTCTTTCATTGCCTGTTGCAGCCCGGCGACGAATTCGTGGCGTCGAAGAAACTATACGGTGGGTCGATCAACCAATTCACTCATGCGTTCAAGAATTTCAACTGGAACGTCGTGTGGGCCGATCCCGATGACATTTCCTCGTTCGAGCGCGCGATCTCGCCGAAGACCAAGGCAATCTTCACCGAGTCGATCGCCAACCCGGGCGGCGTCATCACCGATATGGCGACGGTGGCACAAATCGCCAAGCGCGCAGGTGTACCCTACATCGTCGACAACACGCTGGCATCGCCTTATCTATGTAAGCCGATCGAACACGGCGCCGACATCGTGGTGCATTCGCTGACCAAATTCCTCGGCGGCCACGGCAATTCAATCGGCGGCGCCATCGTCGATGCCGGCACCTTCAACTGGTCGCGCGATCGGCGCTATCCGATGCTGTGCGACCCGCGGCCTGAATATCACGGCATCGTGCTGCACGAGACGTTCGGCAATTTCGCCTTCGCCATCGCTTGCCGCGTGCTCGCACTGCGCGACATCGGCGCGCCGCTCTCCCCGTTCAACGCCTTCCTCATTCTTACCGGGATCGAAACGTTGCCATTGCGCATGCGTAAGCACTGCGACAACACGCTTGCGGTGGCGCAGTGGGTTGCTGCGCATCCGAAAGTCGCCTGGGTGAGCTACCCGGGCTTGCCAGGCGACCGCTTTCACAACCTCGCCAAAAAATATTGTCCGAACGGCGCTGGCGCGGTGTTTACCTTCGGGCTCAAGGGCGGTTATGACGCCGGCGTCAAGCTCGTGTCGAACGTGAAGCTGTTCTCCCACCTCGCCAATATCGGCGATACCCGCTCGCTGATCATTCATCCGGCTTCGACCACACACCGGCAATTGACAGATGCGCAGAAGGCTCAGGCTGGCGCTGGGCCGGATGTGGTGCGCCTGTCGATCGGTATCGAAGACGTGGAAGACATCATCGCCGACCTCGATCAGGGTCTTGCGGATTAGCTTATCAACCCAAGTTGTCCCTTCCCTTTTTGGGAAGGGTTAGGGGTGGGGCTTTGATTTCGCCAACCGACCGCTAAAGCTGCCTTCCCGAACCTCTCCGATACGGGGAGAGGGAAAGCGCTGCGTTTGCCCCACCATCGCATTCGCCGCGTGCACGGACGCGACGGTGAGCACCAACATCGCGACCGCCTGGTGCGCCAGCGCCAGCGCCAGCGGCACGTGCCAGACCAGCGTGAGAATGCCAAGCGTCGCTTGCAGCGTCACCGCGGCAAACAGCGCAAAGGCACCGACCCGGATGGCACCGCTTTTGACGCTGCCCCCCACGTCAAAGGCGTGCAGCAACGTACAGACAAAGATCAGATAGGCGAGCATGCGGTGATCGAATTGTACGGTCAGCGCATTCTCGAAAAAATTCCGCCATACCGGTGCGTTGAAGAACAAGCGCGCTGCTGCCGGCACAAACCCGCCGTCGATTGTCGGCCAGGTGTTAAAGACATAGCCGGCGCGCAAACCAGCGACCAACGCGCCGAGATAGATCTGTATCAGCACAAGCACGACCAGCGCTCCGGCGCTGAAACGAATTCGCACGGGGGTGGGCGGCCGTGCAGCCGCATTGGTGGCGTTGCACCGCTGCGCGGTCCAAATCATCGCCACATAGATCAAGCAAGCGAGGAGGAGATGCGTGGCCAGCCGATATTGCGAGACTTCAACCCGTCCGGCCAGCCCGGATGCGACCATCCACCAGCCGACCGCGCCTTGCAGCGCGCCAAGTCCGAAAATGAACCATAGTCGCGGCCGGAGCGAAGCCGGCACGAATCCGCGCCAGAGAAAAAACAGAAACGGCAACAGGAACGCAACACCGATCAGCCGACCAAGCAAACGGTGCGACCACTCCCACCAATAAATCGACTTGAACGCATCAAGGCTCATGCCGTTGTTGAGTTCGCGGTATTGCGGGATGGCCTGATATTTTTCGAATTCGGTCTGCCACGACTGCTGATCGAGTGGCGGCAAAACGCCCATTACCGGCTTCCACTCGGTTATCGAAAGCCCGCTTTCCGTCAGCCGGGTTGCGCCGCCTACCAGCACCATCGCCACGACCAACGCAGCGACTGCGTAAAGCCAGAGCTGGATGGCGCGCGGGCGCGGGGATCGTGTGCGAATGTCGGTCATTTATCGGATCGCTTGTCGAAGGCCAGCGGACCATATAGGGCTGCGCCCTATTCTGGCAACAGACCTGATGCCGCGTTCCAAATGCCGCTTCGCTTGCGCAAATTCATCGGCGCGGTCGCGCTGTTCGTCCTGGTCGTCGTCTGGGCGCTGCTGGCCATGGCGGTGGCACAAGCCCCCGCCATCCACGATCACGCAATCGCTTCAACCGCCTATTACGTGATTGTCGGCCTCGGATGGGTACTGCCCGCAATTCCGATCGTCACGTGGATGTCGCGGCCGAAGAAAAAGTAACGTTCACGCCGCCTCGGCGCGCCGGAAGCCGTTCCACATTGCGGTGGCCGAACCCGAGAGCAGCACGCGCACGTAACGTAATTGCTGGTACTCGCCATTGAGTGAAATACGCGGCAGCGCGGTCATCTGTTCGCGATGTTCGGGGAACATGACGCCCGGCCGTGTCGTTACGGCAGTCTTGAAACCCAATTCAGCGGCGATCTTGAATTCACGCGGGCCGGCCGACGTCGGATCACCGACCGGATAGGACAGGTGTGAAGGCCGCATGCCGAGCGCCGCCTCGATCACCGAGCGGCTCAGGTCCATTTCCGAGCGAACGAGTTTCTCCGGCAGCTTTGCCAGCATCGGGTGGTTGACGGTGTGCGCACCGACCGTGACCAGCGGATCGGCGGCAAGCTCGGCAATCTCGCGCCAGTCCATGCAAAGATCCTTGCAAAAGGCCCCGATGTCGACCGCGTAGCAGGCGGCAAGATCGCGTATGGCTGCCCGCAATTCGATCTCGGTTGGCCTGCTCCGCAGCCACCAGTAAAGCTCGTCAAACAGGATGCGCTTGTCGCTGAGCGAACGGCAATCGAAGGTGCGGTTCCGCCCGTCGATGACCAAGCCAATGCGGTCATTCTTGGCGATCACCGCCTCAAGCGCGAGCCACCACAGTTCGCCGAGCCGGTCGGGAAAGGTGGTCGGCACGTAGACCGCGAACGGCAATTGCGCCGCCTTGAGGATTGGATAGGCGTGAATGAGCGTATCGCGGTAGCCGTCGTCGAAAGTAAGGCACACGAAGCGGCGGCGGAAGTCGCCTTCGGTCAAGCGGCGGTGCATCTCGTCGAGTGAGATCACGTCGATACGCGAGCGGCGCAGGAGTTTGACAACCCGTTGAAGGAAATGCGGCGTGATTTCGAGAAGCCGATTGGGCTGGAACCGGTCGGGCCGCGGCGGCCGCACGTGATGCATGGTCAGGATGGCGCCGACGCCGCCGACGAAGGGCTTCAGCGCAAAATGCGCGCCGGTGAAAAACAGCGACTCCAGCCCGCCGCGGATGATGGTTTGTTTCAGCGCGCCCAAATCATATCCCGCCGGTGTCAAATGCTCACGGCGCGCACGGTTCGTCCTTGGCTTGGCGCCCTGCCCGACTATCCACCGTCTTGGTTGATAATCCTTTGCCGCCACGGCGTTTCTATGACGCCCTCAGGCGAATCGGGCGTTTTGAAAAAGCCGCTACGCTGCCGCTTGATGCGCGGGCATTCCTGGTGAGCCGGCCTCGGCGCGACCGCAAACGAGGATGGTTACGTCCTCAAAGCCCGCCTCGACCAGCGCGTCACGCGCTTTCTGAGTGGCAAGCCCGGACAGCGTCTCGACCACCAAGGCGGCATGCGGGATCATGCGCGCGATCGCGACCATATCCGGCCCGCCGAGTACGCCGGCATCAACGACGACTTGCGAATAGGCCTTCGACAGCGCGGCAAAGCTTTGCGCCATCCCAGGCGCGGCGACGAGGGCGTGCCGTAAGCTGCCGCCTGAGGCGATCAGGTTGAGAGCGGACACGCGGTCTTTGGTGATGATGGCGCCGAAAGATACCGCGCCGGCAGCGAGATCGGATAGGCTTGGGGCGTCCGGATCGCTGGAGATGCCGCGAATGGCGGCGTCGCCTGCGCCGAGGCCGACCAGCACAACGCGCGCGTCCCGCGCCATGGCGCGGGCGAATTTGATGGCGATGCCGGCGGTATCGAGTTCGGGCGTGGCGCCGAAGAACGTCATTTGGCTTCCCGCGAAGCCCACCTGTTGGAGATTATGGGCGAACTCTTCGATCGCGGAGACCGGTACGCCGCCCAGCGCTGGCGTCCCCACAATCTCGGTGTAGCGCTTGGCGGGCGAATCCGGCCAGGCCGGGTTGGGTTCGTCGTTTACGGCCGCGGCGGCCGCTACAGCGATCGCCTCCGGCGGAATGTGACCAGGTGCAGTCGACATTGGCGCGGGCGCTCCCGCCTTGGCGGCTGGCACCAGCGGGTCGCCGCCACCAAAAAAACGCGGCGCGAATGCGGGTATCCGCGTCACGCCAGCCGGCGTCGCCAGCAATTCACGGGTCAGCACCAAGCCCGCACATAGCACCATAGTGGCAAGCGAGGCGATCAGTACGGTCGGAAGCTTCTTTGGATAGGCCGGCACATTCGACACCGTGGCACGCGAAATGATCCGCGCATCAGGTGGGGCCGATGCAACAGTGTCGCGCGCGCTCGCTTCGCGGTATTTGGCCAAATAGGATTCGAGCAGGTCGCGTTGGGATTTGGCGTCCCGCTCAAGTGCGCGCAGTTGTACGTCGTCTTCGTTTGTTGTTGCCGCCTGGCTCTTGAGCGCGTCGAAATTGGCAAGCTGGGCGGCGACCTTGGCGTCGGCAAGCTTGGCGTCATTTTCTAGTGATCGCGCAATGGTTTCCGCCTCGTTCCTGATCTGTTGGTCGAGGTCGGCGATCTGCGCTTTCAGTTCCTTGATGCGAGGGTGGTTGTCCAGCAGCGATGAAGACTGCTCGGCAAGCTGTGCCCGCAACGTCACCCGCTGCTCGGAAAGTCGCCGGATCAGTTCGGAATTGAGGATGTCTGAGGAGTCGATCGGCTGGCGAGACTTGAGCATGTCGCGGATTAGTCTCGCCTTCGCTTCGGCGTCAGCCTTTTGCGCACGCGCAGCGGCAAGCTGCGCATTGAGGTCGCCAAGCTGCTGGGTTGACAGTGTGGTGTTGTTCGGCCCGACCAGGAGGTTCGATTTGGCGCGGAAGGCTTCGACCTTGCTGTCAGCCTCGGCGACCTTCTTGCGCAATTCATCAATTTGGCTGCCGAGCCAGACGCCGGCGCTTTTCGCCTGCTCCTGCTTTGCCGCCTGCTGCCGCTCGAGATAGGCGCTGGCGATGGCGTTGGCGACACGGGCGGCAAGCTCAGGATTTTCCGAGAGGAAATCGATGACAATAACGCGCGACTTCTCTACCGGAAAGACGGTGAGCCGGTCGTAATAGGCTTCCAACACCCGCTCTTCCGGCGTTATGGCGAGCGGATTCTTGACGATGCCGAAAAAGCCAAGGAGCGACTTGACCAGCGAGACGCCGGAGAGCGCTGGATCGAATTCCGGCATTTCGTTGAGCTTAAGTTTGGCGATCACTTCCTTGGCGAGGTCGCGCGACAGTACGATTTGGGCCTGGCTGACCACCGCCTCGGTGTCGACCACGTTCCGATCGAGCACATCCTTGTCGAGGTCGGAGCGCAGATAAATGTTATCGCGGGAGAGTAACAGCAAGCGGGATTCCGCTTGGTATTTGGCCGGAATCATGAACACGACCAAAAAAGTGATCGATGCCACGATTAGCGTCGGGCGCAAGATCTTGAAGCGGTCGCGCCAGAGCGCGGCGCCGAGGGCGCCCAAATCCAAATCCCCGTCGCTGAAAGCGTCCCGCAAATACGATCGCGGCGATGGCGGCGCCAAATTCATTCACGGCTCCCACGCTTTGACAGGGCTAAACATTCAACGCAGGCAACAACAATGCGCACGCAACGCCGGTTGCCGATAACAAGCGATTAAGGTTGCTATCCGGTTAAACCGCTTGCCGTTGCGGTTTGTATGTGCTCGTCCCGGTGCAGCCAGGCGCAGCCGGAACTACCGGCTTTCGCTGCAACCTGCGGGTGACGGAAGCGCAATGAAGGCTTTCTTAACCGCGGCATTGCTCTATCGGAGTTAAAGGCCTGCGGCGGATTTTGTGGATTCGCTCGGCCGATATGGGATTTTCCCGCATGGCCAAGTTGGGGACCGCCGCCGCCATCACGACAGACGCGGCGCTACCGCCGCTTGCAGCGCCGCGGTCCGCGCTAAAGATCATGCATGTCCTGCGCGCGCCGCTCGGCGGCCTGTTTCGCCATGTGCTCGATGTCGCCCGCGGCCAGGCGGCGCGCGGCCATCGTGTCGGCCTCGTGGTCGATTCGACCACTGGCGGGGCGCGTGCTGACGCGGTGCTAACGGAGCTTTCTTCTCAGCTTACGCTTGGGCTTGAGCGTGTGCCGATCGCGCGTGAACTGCGGCCGTCCGATATCGGCGCCTTGCGGGCGATCGCGCGGCGGATCGGCGAGATGCAGCCCGATGTGCTGCACGGTCACGGCGCCAAGGGCGCGGCACTGGTCCGGCTCGCGCGGACCGCGCCGGACGCCATTCGCGTCATTACCCCACACGGCGGTTCGCTGTTCTACCGGCCCGGTACGCTGACGGGCGGATTTTATCGCTCGCTCGAATGGCTGTTGAAATGGCGCACCGATCTATTCCTGTTCGAGAGCGCGTATGTAGCCGGTCTGTTCCGCACCGCGATCGGCCGCCCACCCACCATGATGCGGGTCGTCCATAACGGCGTCAGCGACGACGAGTTTGCCCCAATTGCACCGGCGGCCGACGCTACCGATCTGGTCTGCCTTGGCGAATTACGGCCGGTCAAAGGCTTTGACGTGCTGATCGCGGCGCTGGCCAAGCTCAAAGAGTCCGGCCGGCGGGTGAGCGCGACCATAGCTGGCGAAGGTCCGCTCGAACACGAACTTAAATCGTACGCCAAGTCGGCTGGCGTCGACGATCGGGTGCGCTTTGTCGGCTATCGGCCTGCCTGCGAGGCTTTTGCGATGGGCCGCATGCTGGTGATGCCCTCGCATACCGAATCCTTGCCCTATGTGCTGCTGGAGGCGGCCGCCGGCGGCCTGCCGATCCTTGCCACGCGCGTCGGTGGCATTCCCGAAATCTTCGGCTCGCTCTCAACCGGCCTTGTCACCGCTAACGATCCGCTCGCGCTTGCCGCCGCGATCGCCGCCGCGCTCGACGACCCGGCCGCAATCAGACGCGTAGCCGAGGCCGTGCGCGGGCGTGTGCGGGCCGAGTTCTCGCTCCACGCCATGGTCGACGGCGGGCTTGCCGCATATCGCGAAGCGCTGGCGCTGCGCAAACTTTCCCGGTTCCGTTAACGTTTTTCGGACTTTATTTACTATTTCAGCGCTCAGACTGCCGGGGGCGTTTCGCGCATGAGCGCGAACGACTTAATGCGTGGCAGAGATGTCCAAGCCTGAGCATAGCTCGCTTTTCGATACCGCATCATCTGCGGTGCTATCCGGCGTTTCGACAATGCCGCAATCCACACCGCGTATTGACGACGCCCCGTCCTTGTCGCCAGCCGCCGCTTCACTCGCCGAGCAGCATTACGAGCCGGCATTGTCGCCGATCGTACTTGCCGGAGCCGTGCGGCTGATCGAAGTCGCCATCGTCGTCCTGATCGGCTTTGCGGTCTACGTTTCGTATGTCGTGCCGGCGCACGGTTTCGCGTGGCATTACTTCGCCGCCGTCGCCGGTATCGCGCTGTTGGCCGTGTTCGCTTTCCAGGTCGCCGACATTTACCAGGTGCAGGCGTTCCGCGGTCACGAGAAGCAATATATGCGGCTCGCCTCGGCGTGGTCGGTGGTTTTTCTCGTTGCCATCGGCGTGTCGTTCTTCGCCAAATCCGGCGATCATTTCTCGCGCGTGTGGCTCGGCATGTTCTACGTGCTTGGCCTATTCGCGCTGATCGCGTTCCGGCGCGCCTTGTTTCTCCTGGTGCGCCGTTGGACCCACGAAGGCCGGCTTGAACGCCGCACCGTTGTGGTCGGCGCGGATGCCAATGGCGAAACGCTGATCAACTCGCTCGCCTCGCAGCGCGATTCCGACGTGCGGGTCATCGGCGTGTTCGACGACCGCGGTGACGGCCGCGCAAGCGCGACCTGCGCCGGCATCCCCAAGCTCGGCACCGTGGACGATCTGGTTGAATTCGCCCGCAATACCCGCGTCGATCTGGTGATCTTTTCTCTGCCGGTTTCAGCGGAAAGCCGCATCTTACAAATGCTCAAGAAGCTTTGGGTATTGCCGGTCGATATTCGGTTGTCCGCGCATACCAACAAGCTGCGTTATCGCCCCCGCTCCTACTCTTATGTCGGCAACGTTGCGGTGCTCGATATTTTCGACAAGCCGATCGCCGACTGGGACGTGGTGATGAAATGGCTATTCGACAAAATTGTTGGCACGATCGCGCTGATCTGCGCGTTGCCGATCATGGCCGTGGTCGCGCTCGCCATCAAGCGCGACAGCCGCGGACCGGTGTTCTTCAAGCAGAAACGCTACGGCTTCAACAACGAGCTGATCGAGATCTGGAAATTCCGTTCGATGTATATCGACCAGAGCGACGCGAGCGCGAGCAAGCTGGTCAGTAAAGGCGACAGCCGGGTGACCCGGGTCGGCCGCTTCATCCGTAAGACCAGCCTCGACGAATTGCCGCAGCTGTTCAACGTGGTGTTCGCCGGCAACCTGTCGCTGGTCGGCCCACGTCCGCACGCGTTGCAGGCCAAGGCAGAGAACCGGCTCTACGACGAGGCGGTGGACGGCTATTTCGCCCGCCATCGGGTCAAGCCCGGATTGACCGGTTGGGCACAGATTCACGGCTGGCGCGGGGAAACCAACAGCCAGGAAAAAATCCAACGCCGCGTCGAGCATGATCTTTATTACATCGAGAACTGGTCGATCTTGCTCGACCTTTACATCCTCGCCCAGACCCCGTTCGCGCTGATCCGCACGGAGAACGCTTATTGAGCGGGGCGGCCAGCGCTTTGCATGCCGTCGGTGAGCCGTTAACCGTCGTGCGGCGGCTGCCGCAGCGGTTTCTTAATTTCGTTCTGTTCGTCACTGTGCTGCTGAGCTCGATCGCCTTCGTCGAGCCATCGCCGCATGACGCGCTGATGATTGCGCTGCTCGTCGTTAGCGTCGCCGCGCGAGTCCGGTTCGACCGCAAGTTGGTTCCGCTGGTGATGTTGCTTGCGGTTTGGCTGGTCGGCGGTTGCTTTTCGCTGATCCAGGTGAGCGATCAGCAACAAAACCTGCAATACGCCGCAACCTCCTTTTACTTGGCTCTGGCCGCTATCATGTTCGCCGCGCTGTTTTGCGATGGTAATCTGACGCGGCTTTCAATCGTGCGCCGCGGCTATCTGGTTGCGGCGCTGATCGCGACCGCCGCCGGGTATATCGGCTTCTTTCACCT
Source organism: Xanthobacteraceae bacterium (assembly GCA_030040825.1). Lineage (GTDB taxonomy): Bacteria > Pseudomonadota > Alphaproteobacteria > Rhizobiales > Xanthobacteraceae > BOG-931. Next base: position 1,661 of record JASHSY010000388.1, on the reverse strand, counting down.
GTTGCCGCATTCCGATATTTTTCTCGATAACGACCGCGTCAGCGCTACCTTCAAAGACCCGAACGTCTACGCACCGTTTCTGATCTTTCCGCTGCTGTTGCTGATGATCGAGCTGATGACGCGCGGTGTGCGGCCGGCTGCGATGGCCATTTCGATCTTTCTCCTTGGCGGTCTGTTTTTGAGTTTCTCGCGCGGTGCCTGGGGGCACTTCGTGATTTCGGCCATCACCGTCGTGCTGCTGCTTGTCGTCGCCGCGCCAGACCCGCGCATGCGCGGCCGCGTCGTGCTGTTTTCGATCGGCGCGGTGGTCGCCGTTGCGCTATTGTTCGTGCTGGCGATTTCCATTCCTTCGGTGCATGACCTGTTTTTGGAACGGGCGAAAACCATCCAGCCCTATGACGTTGGGCCTGGCGGCCGCTTTTGGGAGCAAAGACTCGCGCTCAGTGTTATCCTGGATCACCCGAACGGGCTCGGGCCGTTCGAGTTCAGCCGGCTGTACGGTACCCAGCAACACGACGTTTATATGCAGGGTTTTCTCGTCTACGGCTGGCTTGGCGGCTTCGCGTATCTGACCTTCGTGCTCGTCACCCTGGCGATCGGATTGCGCGCCGCCTTGGTACGCACGCCCTGGCAATATTATCTGATCGCCGCTTACGCCGCCTTTGTCGGCGAAGCGCTTGAGGGGTTGATTGTCGACACCGATCACTGGCGCCACTTCTTTTTGCTGCTCGGCATGATCTGGGGCCTGACTGCGGCGACGATCAATTTCCGCCGGCGGCAGGATTGGGAAGCGTCAATCGATCACGCTGCACTGCCGAGCGCGGCGTAACCACCCTCCTCGCCCGCATCCATTTTCAGATCAGTCCCAACCGCACAGCGAGTGCAGCGAGCCAAGTCACGCCCGCAAGGCAAATGCCACAAAACACCGCGGCGGAGCCGTAATCCTTGATCCGTAGAATGTCGATGTGGTGCTCGGGCGTGACATGGTCGGCGAGTTTTTCGATTGCGGTGTTGAGAAGTTCGATGCCCAGCAGGACGAGCAGCGAACCGACCAACAGCACGTACCAGACGACGCTCGGCGCGATCAGGAGCCCAAGCAGGAGCCCGGCCACGAGGAGGATCGCCTCCTCACGGATCGCCGCTTCATGGACCACGCCGTAGCGTATCCCGCGGATGGAATTCAGCGTCGCATTGTAAATCCGTTTCACGGTCGCTCGTTTGCGGGTGGGATTGGCATCCGAAGACAAGCCACTTTACGCGGTGGGGCATCGGGGCGCGAGCGCTGGTTGCGCGTCCAATGCGCGCTTAATATAGTCCGGCCGCATTGACGGAGCGTAGCGCAGCCCGGTTAGCGCACCAGTCTGGGGGACTGGGGGTCGCGAGTTCGAATCTCGCCGCTCCGACCACTCTATCACCCGCATTATTCCGATCAGGCGCCGCCAGAGAGCCAAACTCCGGCGTAAAGTCCGCTATGATGGTCTTACTGATTCGTTCGAAGGATCGGATGCGCGACTTTTTTGCCGCACTTGCTGCCGCTGTTGTCTTCGGAACGTTGGCCGTTCATGGCGCAACGGCAATGACACCGGCCGTGCCGGCGGCGCGCGACACTTTGGTCCAGCAAGCCGTCTCGGTCTGCGGTGGACATGGCTGCGTTGTGGTGC
>JASHSY010000387.1 GCA_030040825.1 Xanthobacteraceae bacterium | reverse complement strand
TTCGACTTCGCCACGCTGGAGCACCGGCTGCGCGAGCTCGCCTTCCTCAATTCCGGCGTCAGCATCATCCTGTCCGACAAGCGCCATGCGGTCGAGGCGCGCGTTGAGATGCGCTACGAGGGCGGTGTCGAGGCGTTTGTCAAATTTCTCGATCGCAACCGGACCGCGCTCGTCCCGCAGCCGATCGTCATCAAGGCTGAGCGCGACGGCATCGGCGTCGACTGCGCGTTGTGGTGGAATGACGGCTACCACGAGACGGTGCTGTGTTTTACCAACAATATTCCGCAGCGCGACGGCGGCACCCATCTTGCCGGCTTTCGCGGCGCGCTGACCCGCCAGATCACCAACTACGCCGAATCCGGCGGCGCCGCGCGCAAGGAGAAGGTCGCGCTCACTGGCGACGATTGCCGCGAAGGTTTGACCGCGGTGCTCTCGATCAAGGTGCCCGACCCGAAGTTCTCCTCGCAGACCAAGGACAAGCTCGTGTCCTCCGAGGTCCGTCCGGTGGTCGAAGGCGTCATCAACGATACGCTCAAAGCCTGGCTTGAAGAGCATCCTGGCGAGGCCAAAGTCATCGTCGGCAAGGTGGTCCAGGCCGCCGCCGCCCGCGAAGCCGCGCGCAAGGCGCGCGAGATGACGCGCAAGAGCGCGCTCGGCGTTACCTCGCTGCCCGGCAAGCTCGCCGATTGCCAGGAACGCGATCCGGCCAAATCCGAATTGTTCATTGTGGAGGGCGATTCCGCCGGCGGCTCTGCCAAGCAGGGCCGCAACCGCGAATTTCAGGCCGTCTTGCCGCTCCGCGGCAAGATTTTGAATGTCGAACGCGCCCGGATGGACAAGATGCTGTCCTCCGAGCAGATCGGTACGCTGATCACCGCGCTCGGCACCGGCATCGGCACCGACGAATTTGCCATCGACAAGCTGCGCTACCACAAGATCATCATCATGACGGATGCCGACGTCGACGGCGCCCATATCCGCACGCTGCTGCTGACCTTCTTTTACCGGCAGATGCGTGAGGTCATCGACGGCGGCTATCTCTACATCGCTCAGCCGCCGCTCTACAAAGTCAACCGCGCCAAGTCCGAGCAATACCTCAAGGACGAGCGGGCGCTCGAGGATTACCTGATCGACACCGGCCTCGAAGAGGCATCGCTGCGGCTGTCGTCGGGCGAAGTGCGCGCCGGCAATGATTTACGCAAGCTCGTCGAGGAGGCGCGATCGATCCGCAATATCTTGCGCGGTCTGCATAGCCGATATAACCGGCAGGTCGTCGAGCAGGCCGCCATCCTGAGCGTGCTCAATGCCGACATCGTCGGCGATCCGGAAAAGGCAACGGCGGCGGCGCCTTATATCGCGCGGCGCCTGGACGCACTGGCCGAGGAGACCGAGCGCGGCTGGCAGGGTCAATTTACCGACGGCGAAGGCTTCAAGTTCGAGCGCACGGTGCGCGGCGTCAAGGAGGTCGCCGTGCTCGACCAGGCGCTGCTTGGCTCCGCCGACGCGCGCAAGCTCGACGAGTACGCCCCATCGCTGCAGAAGGTGTTTCCGCGCCCGACCCCGCCGGCAATGCTACGGCGCAAGGATGAAGAGACGCCGATCCATGGCCCGGTCAGTCTGTTCGATGCGGTGATTGCTGCCGGCCGCAAAGGCGTCGCGCTGCAACGCTACAAGGGCCTCGGCGAGATGAACCCGCAGCAATTGTGGGAGACGACGCTCGACGCCAATGCCCGCTCGCTGTTGCAAGTCGGCGTCAAGGAAATCGACGAAGCCGGCACCGTGTTCGACGAATTGATGGGCGACAAGGTCGAGCCGCGCCGGTTGTTCATCGAGGCGCACGCGTTGGCGGCGAGCGTCGACGTTTAATTAAAGTTTGCTGCCCCCACAAAGTGGGGGATGCAGCCGTCAAAACAGATCGAAATATTCGTTCTGCTCCCACGCGGTCACTTCGGAATGCTCGATGCTTTCGGCGGTAAAGCGCGCGAATTCGGCTTCCTTGATGTGGGCGAAATAATCGACAAAGGCATCGCCGAAACCGCTGCGGAAGACTTTGCTCGCGCGCAGGGCCGAAACCGCCTCGCCGAGATTTTTCGGCAATGCTTGGGCTTTGGTCTCGTAGGGCGTATCCGCCGACGGTCCGGGCTCGCGCTTGTGCGCGATGCCGTCGAGGCCGGCGTAAATCTGCGAGGCAATGTAGAGGTAAGGATTGGCGGCCGGCTCGCCGACGCGGTTTTCCAGCCGCGTTGACGGGTCGCCCGGTTGGCCCATGACGCGCAGCATCACACCGCGATTGTCGCGCGCCCAGATGGCGCGATCGGGCGCAAGCGTATAGGCGCGGTAGCGCTTATAGCCGTTGACCGTCGGCGTGGTGACGGCGGCCGCCGCGGCGGCATGGGCGAGCAGCCCGCCGAGATAATGCAGCCCGGTGGCGGAAAGCCCGTCGCGGTCGTTGCCGGCAAAGGCGTTGCGCCCGTTTTTGCGCGCGATCAATGATTGATGCAGGTGCCAGCCGCTGGAAAAAAGATTCGGCAGAGCCGGCCGGCACATAAAGCTCGCCAGCATGCCGTGGCGGCGCGCGATCTGTTTCACCGCCGCACGGAACAGAACCATCGAGTCGGCGGCGGCAAGTGCCGGCTGCGGGCGGAAGGTAAATTCGCATTGGCTGGGGCCGAGCTCGATTTCGAGCGAACGAAGCGGCAAGCCGAGCGTCTCCACGCCGCGTCGGATCGGCTCGAGCGCCTCGGCGATCTGATCGAAACGCGTCTCCGTGAGATATTGATAGCCTTGATTGAGCAGGCTCACCTCGGGCGCTTGTGGCGGCCACGTCGCGTCTGCCGGCGTGAGCCGCGGATTCTCCAGCTTGAACAGATGGAATTCGATTTCGAGGCCGGCGCGGAAATCGAAGCCTGCCGCAGCAAGCCTATCGAGCGCGTCGTGCAACACCTGCCGCGTCGAGAACGGCACCTTCTTGCCGTTGGTGAAATAGATGTCACAGAGGAGCCAGCCGGTGTTCGGCGCGGCCTCGTTGCCGGTCCAAGGCAAAACCTTGAACGTCGTCGGGTCGGCGACCATGACGAAATCGCCGCCGCCCTGCATCTCTGCCATGGCGAAGCCGCCGCCGGCAGTGAACACCGGATAGACGGTCTTGTGCGCGGTGTCCTCGGCGAGCAATGTCGTCGTCATGGTGACGCCCGAGGCCATCAGCGCGGGCGCTTCCGCAGCGACGACCGTCTTGCCACGCAGCACGCCGTGCTGGTCGGCAAACGAGAAGCGGATGAGTTCCAGTTTATGCTTTTTGATCGCTTGCACGACCCCGCGCGCGGCGCGCGCCTGCGCCTCGGTCCACAAACCGTGACGTTCGACGAAGCTTGTCGGAATTCGTGATCGCGGGGGCATGATGATGGAGCCAATAGCGAGTAGCGAATAGACTAACGCTGCGTTCGCTACTCGTTACTCACTATTTGCTACTCGCAATTATTGACGCCAGCTCTTCGTCTCTTGCCGGGCCTGATTGGTGCGTTGCCAATAGCCCTGCCAGTCGTCGGCCGGGCCGATACCGTCAACGCAGGCCGGGCCGGTAATCCTAGTCGCCTCCGCGGCATCGAGCACCATCATTGGCCGCTCGCCTTTGCCGGAGCGGTCGAGCGCGTTACGCAACAGCCGCCGATAGGTCGAGATCGCCTTGTCGGACGTGCCGAGATGTTCGGCCGTGCGATCCTGAATGGCGCCCATCGACTCGCAGGCCCATTGGTCGTGCACGTTGATGTCGGCGCCCATGCCGGTATAGGTCGCGTGCTCCTGCTCGTGCGGATCGAAGCCGTAATCGTTGCTCTTGTTCTTGCGCGGCACATAGTCGGGCAACTCATAGAGCTCGAGCCGCTGGCGGCGCATCTCGTCCTTGTTCACCGGCGCGCCGAACGAAGTGAAGATCGCGTACCAGTAATGCTTCACGTCGTCGATCGGCACGTGCCATTGCGAGATCGTCATCTCGCGGCTCATCGGAATGATGAAGGCGTTGGGGAAGATCAGATTGGTCACCCGCACATGCGCCTTGTCGTCGGCGATCTGGCGGAGCGTGGCCAGCCGAAAGCCGTAATCGGTCGGCTCGATCTCGATGCGCGGCCGCGGAAACTCGCGCATGATCTGCGTCATCGGCATCTCCGAGTCCTTCGACTTGTCGCGGAACATGCGGCCATAGCCTTTGTCCGGATCCTCGTCCTCGAAGAAGCGGTGCAGGAACGAGGTGTGCACCGGATCGATGCCGACCTCGAGCGATTGCAGCCAATTGCAGTCGATCATGCCCTTGAACGCGAAGGTATGCGTCGAGGGCGCGATGAAGCAGTCGAAATGCGGAAATTCCGGCGGCTCGCCCGGTCCGAGATAGGCCCACAGGATGCCGCTCCTTTCCACCACCGGATACGCTTTTTGCTTGATGTTGGCGCAGAGGTTGCTGTCGTCGGGCTCGGCCGGGGTTTGCAGGCATTTGCCGCCTACGTCGAACAGCCAGCCGTGAAACGCGCAACGGAGCCCGCCATCCTCCAGCCGGCCGTAAGCGAGATCGGTGCCGCGATGCGGGCAATGCCGGCCGATCAATCCGTAGCGGCCCTTGTCGTCCTTGAAC
>JASHSY010000045.1 GCA_030040825.1 Xanthobacteraceae bacterium | reverse complement strand
CTTTCAAGGGCAAAAACTCGACGATATTGCCGATTTTTCGACCCTGGAACTGGATTAAGTCTGAACTGCGGCCTAGCCGCCGGTCAAGCCACCGGCTGGTCACAACGGCGTTTATTAAGTGCGGCGAATTACGCAGCTGGTGGGCCGACCGAGGCCGCAAATTTCTGGAAAAAGTCGTCGGCAAGCTTCTTCGCCGCACCATTGACCAGGCGCTGGCCCAGTTGAGCTAGCTTCCCACCGATCTGCGCTTCGACCGTGTAGGTCAGCAAAGTGCCACCGTCCTTCGGTGCAAGCTTCACGGTGGCGCCGCCTGAAGCAAATCCCGCAATCCCACCGTCGCCTTGGCCGGAAATTTTGTAACCGTTCGGCGGATCGAGATCGGACAGCGTCACTTTGCCTTTGAATTTTGCTTTGACCGGCCCGATTTTCACCACCGCCACTGCCTGCATTTCGGTATCGGATAATTTGTCGAGCTGTTCGCAGCCGGGAATGCAGGCTTTAAGCGTTGCGGCGTCGTTGAGCTTTTCCCAAACCATCTCCCTTGGCACCGGAAGCTGGTATTCGCCGTTCATCGTCATCGCCATCGCACACTCCTCCGACGCGCATTCGCGCAGCATTGAAATATCACCTACCGCGGCACGCGTGGGAAGGCCGCGCTTAGCGTGTCTGCCCTTGGCGCGGCGCGGGCGCGACAGCTAAAATCCCCGGCGGGAGGAACGCTTTCATGCCGGATATCAAGACCGAAGGCGCCACCATTCATGTCGAGGTCGAAGGGCCGGATCAGGCGCCGGTTTTGAGGCTGTCCAACTCGCTTGGCACCAATCTGCATATGTGGGACCAACAAGTGGAACCGTTCACCCGGCATTTCCGGCTCGTTCGCTATGACCGGCGTGGCCACGGCAAGTCCGACGTGCCAAAAGGCCCCTACTCGATGGACCACCTTGGCCGCGACGTCCTCGCCATTCTTGACGCGCTGGGGATCGCGCGCGTCAATTGGTGCGGGCTCTCGATGGGCGGCATGGTCGGACAATGGCTTGGCGCACATGCACCAAATCGCATCGACAGACTCATCCTCTCCAACACTGCCTGCTACTATCCTGACAAGACCTTGTGGGTCGAGCGAATCAAGACCGTGCGGGAAAAAGGCCTAGCCGGAATTGTCGAGGCCAATATGGAGCGCTGGTTCAGCAAAGCGTTCCGCGAAAACCCGCCGGCGGCGATGGCGGCTATCCGCGAAATGTTCTTGGCGACCAAACCTGACGGCTATATCGCCTGCATCGAGGCAATCCGCGACATGGATCATCGACCGCTGTTACCGCAAATCAAGGCGCCGACCCTGGTCATCGCCGGCCGGTACGACCCCGCAACACCGCTTGCCGGCAATGAATTCATCCGCGAACAGATACCCGGCGCGCGACTGGCCATCCTGGACGCTGCGCATATCGCCAACATGGAGTTGCCCAAGCTCTACGCCGATACGGTGCTGGAATTTTTGCTTGGCTGAGGCAAGGCGTATTCGCCCGCCCAACATCGGTTCGACCGGTAACTGGTAACCACCGCGGGCTTCGCTGGAAGGGTCGGTTGCGATTAACGTCGTTGCCGGCTTGTCGCAGTTGAAGCTCCGCGCGGTTCCGTTCTGAGTCCAGAATTCGGCACGGCCGAAACGATCCCGGCATTGCCATCGTCGACAGCGACATTGTCGATTATTGGCGCGAGCAGGGTGGCGGATTCGCCATCAACCGCGCTGATCGCGAAACTCATGCGGCGTTGTGTCGGTGTGCTTGCGGAAGAAGCGGGCGAAATGTGATGGATCGGAAAAGGCCAGTTCCTGGGCAATATCCTGGATCGGCTGGGTGGTGAAAACGAGCTGCCGCTTGGCCTCGGTTAAAATACGCTGACGAATCAAATGACCGGCGGTAACTCCGGTCGCGCGTTTGACGTGGTCATTGAGGCGATCGACCGTCATCCCAAGTTTCGCGGCGTAAAACCCCAGCTGATGTTCGGCATGGAAAAATTCGTCGACCAGCGCACGCAGCTGCGTGACGGTCGCGTCGGCCGGCTGCAAAGTGACGCTGCCGGTGCGCGCGCGGCTCGCGGCGAGCCGCGCGACGCCGACCGCAATAAGCGACAACAGTCCACGCATCGCCACCCGATAGCCTTCACGGGCGAGGCTGCTCTCTTCGAATAATTCGGTGCACAAAGCGGATAGTCGGGTGCGCTCTGCCTCGTCCGCAATTGGCACAATCGGGTGGCTGGCGAGCGCTCGCAGCCGCGACAGCGCCTCACCGGCGCGATCGGCCAGCGCAACGACGGCATCTTCGGTGAAGGTCAACACCCAACCCTGGGTGGTCTTAGGGTCGAAGCGAAAGCCGTGCGCCACCGCCGCCGGCACAAGGATGGCAGACGGCGCGGCGAATGGCAGCCGTGTCGCTTCAAACATCATCTCGCCGCCGCCTTGCTCGATCAGCAAGATTTGAAACAAGTTGCGATGTCGATGTGCGCGGATCGTCCAGTCGTGAATTGAGGAGCGCGACACCACCGTTTCGACATGAATGAAATCAAACGCCTGGTCGTCAGGCGGGTCGCCGTAAAGATGAAACAGCGGCAGCGCATTGGCCATGCCGCAAGCATAGCCGATCCCGCGAAAAAGAGTACCAAGGGAGCGCTATTGGCCGCTGTGCAAAAAAAACGGCAACCCGCCCGAAGCGGATTGCCGTCGCTTTGAACACAATCCTTAGCGATTCATACCGCCTTGCTGACCGCCCTGACCGGGCTTCGTATCCCCGCCCTGCTGGCCGGGCTTTTGGCCGCCCTGTTGCTGCTGGCCGGGCTTCTGGCCGCCCTGTTGCGGGTTCTGATTGCCCTGCTGACTCTGCTGCGGCTTCTGCTGTTCGTTCGACATTTGCAATGTACTCCGCTATTGGGGAAACCCCTGCCCGATTGATAACGCACAGCGACTTCTCCGGTTCCCGGTCGCGAACCGTGCGCAATAAGCAACAAACTGGAATCACACGAAAAACACGTATGACGCGCGCTGCCGCAAGCGCGTGGCTCAACGCCCATAATTGCGTTCGTTACACGCGCTCGTTGTCGCATGTTCGAGCCCCTGTTAAGACGTTTGATCTGTCAGGAATCGAGTTATCCGTCGGGAATCGAGAGGCCCGCCGCCGCATGGAATATTTCGTCCAGCAGCTCATTAACGGCATCACGCTCGGTTCGATCTACGGCCTCATCGCCATCGGCTATACGATGGTCTACGGCATCGTCGGCATGATCAATTTTGCGCACGGCGATATTTTCATGGTCGGCGCGTTTCTTGCCCTTATCGCTTTTCTGGTTCTAGTCGCACTTGGCATCAGCACGGTGCCGCTCGCGCTGTTCATCGTGCTGCTCGTTTCGATGGCGCTTACCGCCCTTTACGGCTGGACAGTTGAGCGAATCGCCTATCGTCCGCTCCGGCATTCGTTTCGGCTGGCGCCGCTGATTTCAGCCATCGGCATGTCGATCGTGCTGCAGAATTACGTGCAGGTTGCCCAGGGCGCGCGCGTCAAGCCGCTGCCGCCGCTGGTGCATGGCGGTTATACTTTGTTTGAAGGTAACGATTTCGCCGTGCGGCTATCCAACATCCAGATTATCATCATCATCACCACAATCGCGTTGATGACCGGTTTTTCGTTTCTGGTCGCCCGCACACGGCTTGGCCGCAACATGCGCGCCTGCGAACAGGATCTGAAAATGGCGGCACTGGTCGGCATCGATGTCGATCGAACCATTTCCTTGACGTTCGTCATCGGCGCGGCATTGGCATCGGTCGCCGGCCTGATGTTCCTTCTTTATTACGGCGTGGTGGATTTCTTCATCGGTTTTCTCGCCGGTGTGAAAGCCTTTACCGCCGCCGTACTCGGCGGCATCGGATCGCTGCCCGGAGCCATGATCGGCGGTATTTTAATCGGTCTGATCGAGACGATGTGGTCGGCTTATTTTTCCATCGAATATAAGGACGTGGCGGCATTCGCCATTCTCATTATCGTTCTGATCTTCCTGCCAACCGGCCTGCTCGGCCGGCCTGAAGTCGAAAAAGTGTGACGGAGGCAGGGACGGCGTGCCGCGCGAAGGCGAGCCTGACAAGCCCTCAGACTTCCTCACCGCGGTGAAAGAGGCCGCCATCGCGGCGCTCGTCGCTTTCGGACTTTTCGTGCTGTTGATCGGCATCCGCACGGACCAGGGACCGACTGGCGCCCTTGTGTTCACCACACGCTTTGGTGCGCTTGCCGCAATTGTCGCCGGAGTTTTTGTTGCCACGCTGTTACGCGCGCTGTTTTGGCGCCGCCTCACGCTGTCGTTCGGGCAAATCGCGCCCGCGTCGGTCAAGAATGCAGTGGCACGGCTCACAAATTACGCCGCCGCGGCATTTCTCGTTTTTGCCTTGGTCGTCCCGATCATCTTTTACGGCAACCGTTACCTGCTCGATCTGGGCATTTTGATTGTCACCTATACGATGCTCGGCTTTGGGCTGAACATTGTGGTGGGCCTCGCCGGCCTGCTCGATCTTGGCTACGTCGCCTTCTACGCCGTAGGCGCGTATTCATATGCGCTGATTGCGCAGTATTTCGGCCTGTCGTTTTGGATTTGCTTGCCGCTTGCCGGCATCCTTGCCGCATTTGCCGGGATACTGCTTGGCTTTCCGGTGCTTCGCCTGCGCGGCGACTATCTGGCCATTGTGACGCTCGGATTCGGCGAGATTATTCGTCTCATCCTGCTCAACTGGCAAAGCTTGACCGGAGGCCCCAATGGCATTCCGGGGATTCCGCGCCCGTCCTTTTTCGGCCTGCCGTTCAATAACTCCGAGCACGGCTTCGCCGCGACGTTCGGACTTACCTACTCGCCGACCCACCGCATCGTATTTCTTTATTACATCATTCTCGCGCTGGCGCTCCTGACCAATTGGGTGACGCTGCGGCTGCGGCGGCTACCAATCGGTCGCGCCTGGGAAGCGTTGCGCGAAGATGAAATTGCTTGCCGCGCGCTCGGCGTTAACACGACGACGACAAAACTCACCGCCTTTGCGATGGGCGCCATGTTCGGCGGTTTTGCCGGCGCTTTCTTTGCCACCCGGCAGGGCTTTATCAGCCCGGAATCGTTCACGTTCACGGAATCCGCGCTCGTGCTCGCGATCGTCGTGCTCGGCGGTATGGGCTCGCAGCTTGGCGTAGCGGTTGCCGCAACCGTCATGCTGGGCGGCTTCGAACTTTTCCGCGAGTTCGATCAATACCGCATGCTGGTGTTCGGCGCTGCGATGGTTGCGATTGTAATTTACCGGCCGCGTGGTCTGGTAGCGACGCGCACACCGTCGGTGTTGCTTGGAAAAATCAAGGATATTCCCGCCCCGATCGTGCGCGACGCGCGAACGGAGACGCCGGCATGACGGCGCCGGTCCTGATGGTCGAACATTTGACCATGCGTTTTGGCGGGCTGGTCGCCGTCAACGACCTTTCGCTTGTCGTTCGCCGAAAGGAAATCACCGCGCTGATCGGGCCGAACGGCGCCGGCAAAACCACATTGTTCAATTGCATCACCGGCTTCTACAAGCCGACAGTCGGAAGACTGTTGCTCTCCCATTCCGATGGCAAATCGTTTCTGCTCGAGCGCATGATGGAATTCCGTATTGCGCGCGATGCGCGCGTCGCCCGCACCTTTCAAAATGTACGGCTGTTTGCCGGCATGACCCTTCTGGAAAATCTCCTTGTCGCGCAGCACAACACGTTGATGGCGGCGTCGGGTTACACCATGCTTGGACTGTTCGGTTTTCCTGGCTATGCGCGCGCGCAACGTCGCGCTGTCGATCGGGCGCGCTATTGGCTCGACCGCGTCGGACTGGCGGAGCGCGCCGATGACCCCGCCGGCGCGCTGCCGTATGGCGCCCAACGCCGTCTCGAAATCGCGCGTGCCATGTGCACCGAGCCGGTGCTGCTGTGCCTGGACGAACCGGCCGCCGGACTCAACAACCGCGAAAGCGCCGAACTCAACACTTTTTTGCGCGCTATCCGCGATGAGAACGGCACGTCGATCCTGTTGATCGAGCACGACATGGGCGTGGTCATGGAAATTTCCGACCATATCGCCGTGCTCGACTACGGGATCATGATCGCCGATGGGGCGCCGGCCGCCGTGCGCAACGATCCGAAAGTAATCGCCGCGTATCTAGGCGTTGCCGACGAAGAGATTGCGCAGGCGGAGGCGAGCTTATGACCGCTCACGCCGAGCCCCTCCTCTCGTTGCGCGGCGTCAAAGCCTATTACGGCAATGTCGCGGCTCTCAAAGGTGTGGATGTCGAGGTTCGCGAGGGCGAGATCGTCGCTCTTATCGGCGCCAACGGCGCCGGTAAGTCGACCTTGATGATGACCGTGTTCGGGGCGCCGCGCGCCCGTCAAGGCCAAATCCATTTCGCCGGCCGGGATATCACCGCGCTGCCAACGCACGAAATTGCCAAGCTGCGCATCGCCCAGTCGCCGGAGGGCCGGCGGATTTTTTCGCGCATGACCGTAATGGAAAATTTGCAGATCGGCGCCACGGTGACCGATGCGGTCGATCTGGGCGCCGATCTTGAGCGCGTCTTCACCTTGTTCCCGCGATTGCGGGACCGGCGGCATCAGCGTGGCGGCACGTTATCCGGTGGCGAGCAGCAAATGCTCGCGATCGGCCGCGCGCTGATGAGCCGCCCGCGGCTTATTTTGCTCGACGAGCCGTCGCTTGGGCTGGCGCCGCTTTTGGTCCAGCAAATCTTCGCCGCCATCCGCGCTCTCAATGAACGCGACAAACTGACCGTGTTTTTGGTCGAGCAGAACGCCTACCACGCACTCAAGCTTGCGCATCGCGGCTACGTCATGGTCAATGGCTTGATCGCTTTGCAGGGCAGCGGTTCTGAGTTGTTGCGGCGCCCCGAAATACGCGCCGCCTATCTTGAAGGCGGCGTGCGCTGAGGCAAGCGGCATGGACACACTGTATGCCAATCAAACCGCAACGCGCATCGTGCTGGTTACAATTATTCTCGGCGGCGGCGCGGCGTGGCTCTCGGGGCGCGCAATCGCGCGCGCTTGGCGACCGCTCTGGCAAATGAGCATCGCGGCGCTTTTGCTCGGGATGGCGGCACGCTTTATCTATTTCTCGTTATTTCAGGGCGCGTTGCTTTCGCCGATCTCTTACGCCGTCGATACGTTGATTTTCTTGTGTGCCGGAATGATCGCTTGGCGGGCGACCCGGTCGGCTCAGATGGTGCGCCAGTATCCGTGGCTTTATGTCCGGTCCGGCCCGCTGGGCTGGCGCGAAATCGGGCGACAAAACGACCCATAACGGTGATATGTTTTTCAGCTACTGTCCATCGCCGCCGAAAAATCCAAGACGAGGCCTGACATGAGAACACTTCTATTCGGCGCGGTTGCACTTGCAGCAGTCGCCGCCAGTTCGCCAGCGTGGACGCAAGACATTGTGGTGGCCATCGCAGGCCCGATGACCGGCGGTCAGGCAGCCTTTGGTTTGCAGATAACATCGGGAGCGAACCAAGCAGTCGCCGATATCAATGCTGCCGGCGGTGTGCTCGGGAAAAAGCTCAAGCTCGAGAGCGGCGATGACGCCTGCGATCCCAAGCAGGCCCGCTCCGTGGCGGAGAAGCTTTCGGGCATGGGGGCCGTCGTCGTCGTTGGACATTATTGCTCGTCATCGTCAATCCCGGCATCGGACGCCTATCTCGATGGCGGCGTTCTGCAAATCACACCGGCCTCGACCAATCCGCTGTTCACCGATCGCGGCATGTGGAACACATTCCGCACCTGCGGCCGCGACGATCAGCAAGGCGGTTTTGCCGCCGGCTATCTGGCGAAAAACTTCAAGGACAAGAATATCGCCATCATCGACGACAAAACGACCTACGGCAAAGGTCTCGCCGACCAGGTCCGGCGC
>JASHSY010000386.1 GCA_030040825.1 Xanthobacteraceae bacterium | reverse complement strand
CGCCTTTGTGCCCGTAGATCAGGCACTTGAGCGACTTTCATTTTGCCGCCGTGGATCATCGGAATTTTGGCCGGAATCGAACAACAGTATCGATGGGGGAGTCGAGGTCGGGCGCCGAGCCGCTAGTCGCTTTGGTCGAAACATTTCCGCTCTTGAGCGCATAACCGACATCAGCGAGCAGCACGCTCGATGTCGGCGAAGTGCCATGAACGGACATCTCTTGTGTAGTGGCTGTTTATGTGGTGGTGGCGGTATCTCGGCGTTTCAGCTAGTTGGAGTGGGCCGGCCCCGGCAATTGGAAAGAGGCACGCATGACGGAGCTTTCGAAGCGATCAGCCCAAGAGCTCTCTGCACTCATCTCGAACAAAAATGCCTCTTCGGTCGAAATCGTCGACGCTCATCTCGCTCGCATCGAGGCTGTCAACCCAACGGTAAATGCGATAATGCGCGTCCTCATCGACGAGGCGCGGGCCACGGCCCTTGATGCCGACCGCAAGGTGGCGTCAGGCGAACCGCTGGGGCCACTGCACGGCGTTCCATGCACTGTAAAAGTCCGTTCCGAGAGGATTTGTGCCTGGACGCTGTGGAGACTATAGAAGCGCGATTGGGTCTCAACACTCCCATCGACCCCGTGTCGTGAAACAAGCATACGATCCAGCATCAACGTTGGTGACCGGCGCTTTGCGAAACAGGCGCTGTGCCACGGACTGTTGTGCCACTGACCGGTTTGTTTCCGGCGTTGGACGACGACGTGCTCCCCGGCGGCGCATTCTTGAGAATGCCGCCGAGACTGCCGCCCGCCACCGGCTTGCCGCCAAGGCCGCGGGTCTGGACGCATGTCTTTCCATTGCATTTGAAACACACGGCGGGGCTGCACCCTTGAACACAACCTCCTGCCTCAGCTTGCCCCCCGCGGCAGCTCTGCATAGAACACGCTGGGGTGTCATTGCACGCGTTCATTACGGCGCTCTGCGAAGCAGGTTTGGCGAGCGCAAAGCCCGGAATCACAGAAAGAACGACAGCAACGGCGAGGGGCCGGAGAATTCCGTTACGCATGTTAGCCTCCCTTAATCACGTCAATCACATCGTCATTACTTGCCGCGGGCGGTCGGCGAAACCGCCACTGGCGGCGGCGGCCTAGTGGGCCCGGTGCTTGGACCGCCGGGCCGAATATTTCCTGATTTAGCGGCAATCGGGCGTGATCCCAGCACGCCGCCAAGCGTCGGGCGCGACGACCCGGTTGCTCTATTTATAACGCCCGTGCACTTTCCTTTACCGTTGCAGTTAACACTATTGCCGTTGTCGGGATTGACGCAGCCATAAGTTCCGCCAGTGCCAGTAAAAGAAAGTCCTCCACTAGCCGCACAATCCTTATTCACTTGCTCTTGGCTGAAGGTGCCGCTCAGTTTTACAACTGTGGCTGACGCCGCGTACGGGCTCAGTGCCCCGGCGGCAACAAACAAGATGCCGAGAACCGTGTTACGCATTTAGACCTCCCTGCTTGGAGTCGCTCTAACGTGCAGAAGCGAGCAATCGCGTCATTTGTTGTGAGTAGCGCTGGCTTCTCCCATCGAGCGGGGATTTAATGCCGCGCGTAAGCGCGCGCATCTTCGCGCGCGAACCCACAGTTCTGATTTCAAAGTTGTCTGCCGATGGGCATTAAAGACTGCCAGTCGTCCTTGGACTTCGGCACATTCGCTGGCAGTTCTTTAAACAGATTACCATAATTGGCTTGTCCATGGCCAGCGGGCAATAATCTGGGCAAACACATATAGTGCATTGCAACAATATCAGACTCTCGACTTCGGAAGCGGGTCATTCGCTCCAGAAACGCGATGTCCGCTGTCACGTCCGCGTTTCCCGCTAGCAGACATTCGGCGATGTGGTCGGATTGCCCGCTAAGTGCCAAGAGCGACCAAGTAGCGAACGTTCAAACCGCCATGAAATCCGCAAGGCCGGCATCAATGAGTTGCGGGTCAGAAAGGCAGAGAAAATCACAGCCGTCCGACTACTGCGAGGCGCTCCGCTCTTCGCGCTCGTTTCATTGAGCCGGCAAGCCAGCGCGCTGCGTCGCCTCGGCCATGCCCGGCGGCCAGTCGATCATGCTCGGCAGATGTTCCTTCAGCCACGCCGCTGACAGTTTCGGGTTGGCTTTAAGAGCGTCCTGCATCGCATTCTTTGCCTTGTCGATCTCGCCTCGCGCCGCGTAGGAGCCGGCAAGCGCCAGATAGGCCTGAAACGTCCGGAAACCGGTGTCGAGCGAGCGCAGCTCGTCGTCTATGGCGAGATCGTATTGATGCAGGCCGAAATGATCGCGACCCCTCTGCATCAGCCAGGGACCAAGAAGATAGTCGCGCGGGCTCAGCCGTATCGCTTGCTGGAGGTGAGCAATGGCCTCCTCATAGCGGCCGAGCATCTGCTCGACGAGCGCTTTGGTTTGGAAAACCGGCGCGAAACTTGGATTAATGCGCAGCGCGGCGTCGGCGGCCGCCGTCGCCTCGGTGCCAGCCTGCTCGTCATTCGGCTTCATTGCGTAAGCGAGCAAATTGCCCTTGATGTAGTGTGCGTATCCATAGCTCGGATCGAGCGCGATTGCTCGCTCAGCTTCCGCCAAGGCCCGTGCGCCTTTGTCAACCCCTGTCTCGGTCCAGCCGTTGAAATGATCGCGCATATCCGTGTACGCGAGACCGGCGATAGCATCGACGTTTTTCGGATCGATGGCGAGCGCCCTCTGAAACAGTTCGCGTGCGTCGTTGTCGTGTAGCATCGAAGGTGTGCGGTACATGATCGACCAGCCGCGCATGGCCAGATCGAGGGCGTTCGGATCGGCGCGCATTTCGGCAGCGCTGCGTTGACCCTCCGCCTGGACAAGCTCGATCTGCAAAGCGCGCGACAGCCGCGCCACCAGGTCATCTTGCAGCTTGAAAAGATCAGAGACGGTGGAGTCGAACGAGTCGGCCCAGAGCTGCTCGCCATGGTCGGTGCCGATGAGCCGTGCAATGACTCGCACGTGCTGGCCGTCACGTTGCACCGACCCTTCCAAGAGGTAGCGGACGCCGAGCGCCCTGCCGATCTCCTTAGCGTCGATGGTTTTGCCTTTGTAGGTCATCGCGGTCGACCGGGCGATAACGAAACTGCCACGCAGACGCGAGAGCGCTGTGGTGAGATTTTCGGTCACCCCTTCGGCGAAATACTCCTGCGACGAATCACCTGATAAATTGGCAAACGGCATAACAACGATTGACAAACGTGCCGGCGCCATCGGCATGGCGGCTTCGGTGCGATGGCCCCCGGTCAACGCGTACCAAACACCGCCCGCGGCTAAGAGTAGGAGCATCGCAGCAAAACTGATCGCCAGTGGCAAGGTCCGCCGCTTCGACTTTCGGTTTTTGGTAGGCGGCGCTACCGGTTTGCCGACCTCAATCGAATAAACTCGGACCGGCTCGGCGATGTTTTTAAGTTCTTTGTTGCCGAGGTCGGTGACGACGAGATCGAGGCGTGATTTCACCTGCCGATAGGCGTCTTCCGAAAGCGCAACAGCGCCGGGCTTGGCGATGCCTTCGAGGCGCGCCGCGATGTTGACACCATCACCCATCAGGTCGCCGTCGGATTCCTCGACCACGTCGCCGAGATGAATGCCGCAGCGAAATTCGATCCGCCGCTCGGGCGCGACGCCGGCATTACGCTCGGCCATACCGTTCTGAATTTCGATAGCGCACCGAACCGCGTCGACGACGCTGCGAAACTCGACCAGTACACCGTCGCCAGTGCGTTTGATAACCTTGCCCCGGTGCACGGCGATCGTCGGGTCAATCAAATCACTGCGTAACGCTCGCAATCGCGCGAGAGTCCGATCTTCATCGGTCCCAGCGAGACGACTGAATCCCACCACGTCGGCCGCCAGGATAGCGGCGAGCTTGCGCGTCTCGGTCATGGCCCCAACTCGTGAGGAAAGCGAAAAATATACCTCATGCCTCGCCGAGTAGATACCAAGAATGAGCGTCAACCAGTTGCGAGCCGGTGTTCGGGCCACCGACGGATTGAGAATAATTTTGATGCTTGTCTTAGCCTGGTGCGCGGAGTGGGCATGTCTGCTTAGGGTCGTTCAGGTCGATTGATCGTCGCGACAGGACGTCCACTCTTGGTCTGATAGCGATCGCACCGTCGATGAGTGAGGTGCAGCATGGCGCGTCAAGACACATCGCTACTTGCCATTTTTAG
>JASHSY010000385.1 GCA_030040825.1 Xanthobacteraceae bacterium | reverse complement strand
CGCTTGCGGGTGTCACCGAGCGAAACGTTTTTTTATTTGGTATCGGCTACACTTGCCCCTTACGGTTAACGCCAGAGCCTAAGTTCCGCCGTGGCGGCGGCGCGGGAGATTCTCTAAGCGCATGTGCGGCATTGTCGGGATCATCGGTCATGAGCCGGTCGCGCCGCTTTTGATCGACGCGCTCAAGCGGCTTGAATATCGCGGCTATGACTCGGCCG
Source organism: Xanthobacteraceae bacterium (assembly GCA_030040825.1). Taxonomy (GTDB): domain Bacteria; phylum Pseudomonadota; class Alphaproteobacteria; order Rhizobiales; family Xanthobacteraceae; genus BOG-931. The sequence goes on along the minus strand of JASHSY010000385.1, from coordinate 3,227 downwards.
GCATTGCCACGCTGGAAAGCGGTGTGCTGGCGCGTCGCCGCGCCGAAGGCAAACTCAAGAATCTCGAGCAACGGCTGGCGCGCGAGCCGCTTACCGGCACGATCGGCATCGGTCACACCCGCTGGGCTACGCACGGGCGGCCGACCGAGAACAACGCGCATCCGCATGCCACCGACCGGCTTGCGGTGGTGCACAACGGCATCATTGAGAACTTCGCCGAGCTGCGGCGCGAGCTGCAAGATCAAGGCGTGACGTTCGCTAGCGAAACCGACACCGAAGTTATCGCACATCTGGTCAGCGAAGAAATCAAGCGCGGCCGTTCGCCCGTCGAGGCGGTCAAGGCGGCGCTGCCGCGGTTGCGCGGCGCTTTCGCGCTCGCGTTTCTGTTCGCCGGCGAGAACGATCTCCTGATTGGCGCGCGCAAGGGTTCGCCGCTCGCCGTCGGTTTCGGCGACGAGGCGATGTATCTCGGCTCCGACGCGATTGCCCTCGCGCCGTTCACCGACACGGTGAGCTATCTCGAAGATGGCGATTGGGTCGTGGTCGATGGCAAGAGCGCGGAGATCCACGAGGCCACCGGCAAGCGCGTCGAGCGCCCGGTGCTCAAGTCGCAGGCCTCGGTGATGCTGATCGACAAAGGCAACCATCGCCATTTCATGGCCAAGGAGATTTACGAGCAGCCGGAAGTGGTCGGCCATACGCTGGCGAATTATCTCGATATGGTCGCCGAACGGGTGCAGCTGCCGATGCAGCTGCCGTTCGATTTCCGCGCGCTCAAGCGGGTGTCGATCGCCGCCTGCGGCACCGCCTACTACGCCGGCATGATCGCGCGCTACTGGTTCGAGCGGCTCGCGCGACTGCCGGTCGAAGTCGACATCGCATCCGAGTACCGTTACCGCGAGGTGCCACTCGATCCCGGCGCGCTCGCGGTGTTCATTTCGCAATCCGGCGAGACCGCCGACACACTCGCTTCGCTCCGTTACGCGCGCGAGCACAAGCAGCATGTGCTTTCGATCGTCAATGTGCCGAGTTCGACCATCGCCCGCGAAAGCGACATCGTGATGCCGACGTTGGCCGGTCCGGAGATCGGCGTCGCTTCCACCAAAGCATTTACGTGTCAGTTGGCTGCGCTGGCCACGCTTGCGCTCGCCGCCGGCCGCGCTCGCGGCGTGCTTTCGGCGGACGAAGAAAAGGCCCTGGTGCGCGCGCTGATCGAGGTGCCGCGGCACCAGAGCGAGGCGTTGGCTCTCGAGCCGCAGATCGAACAACTTGCCCGCGATCTCGCAAAATCGCGCGACGTGGTCTATCTCGGGCGCGGCACCAGCTATCCGATCGCGCTGGAGGGCGCGCTCAAGCTGAAGGAAATCTCCTACATCCACGCCGAAGGCTACGCCGCCGGCGAGCTCAAGCACGGCCCGATCGCGCTGGTCGATGAGAACATGCCGGTGGTGGTGATCGCGCCGTCCGACCGGATGTTCGAGAAAACCATTTCCAATATGCAGGAAGTTGCCGCGCGCGGCGGCCGGTTGATTTTGCTGACCGACGCCAAGGGTGCGGCAGCGGGCGGCGAGCAATCGCACATCACCCTCACGTTGCCGGCCATGCCGGCGGCAATCGCACCGCTGGTCTATGCGGTGCCGGTGCAGTTGATCGCCTACCACACCGCCGTGGCGCTTGGCACCGACGTCGACCAGCCGCGCAATCTCGCCAAATCTGTAACCGTGGAATAACGCGGAGCAGGGGCCCGCCGGTGCCACTGTGCGAGCGCGCCGGCTCGCGCTATAGATGCGCCGACAGGAACGCCGGCCTCAATACCGGAGCTCTTGATGACCAATAGCGACCAGAGCGGAGCATCGCCTGCCGCGCCAAGGGCTTCAGCCGGCCCGGTCAGCCGCCTGCGCAATTACTTCCTCACCGGTCTCGTCGTCGCCGGGCCGGTTGCGGTGACGTCGTGGATCATCTGGTGGTTCGTCACCTGGGTCGACAATTTGGTGCGGCCGATCATTCCGGCGCCGTATCTGCCGGAGACCTATTTGCCGATCACCGTTCCGGGCTTCGGCTTGATCATCGCGCTTTTCGCTCTGACGATACTCGGCTTTCTCACCGCCAACCTGGTCGGCAGCCGCCTGGTCGGCCTCGGCGAGAGCCTCTTGAACCACATGCCGATCGTGCGGCCGATTTACCGCACCACCAAGCAGATTTTCCAGACGCTGTTTTCGGGTTCGGAATCGAGCTTTCGCCGCGTCGGCCTGGTCGAGTTTCCGGCGCCGGGGATGTGGTCGCTGGTATTCCTCACCCAGCCGCCAACCGAGCCGATCGCCAAGCATCTGCCGCAGAGCGAGCACGTCTCGGCGTTTCTTCCCTGCACGCCGAACCCGACCACCGGTTTTTTCTTCTATGTGCCCAAGCGCGACGTGATCGATCTGGATATCACCGTCGAGCAGGCGATGTCGCTGTTAATTTCCGCCGGCATCATCCAGCCGGGCAGCGAGGAAGGACATGACAAATTGGCCGCGCTGGCGGACGCCGCCCGTACCGCGCAAGCGACGCGCAAAGCCGCGCGGAGCCCGGCGAATTAGACTTTAGTTCTTCGCTGCGGGTTGCCGGTCCTGTGCTATCGTTGTGGGCGCAGGATGCGGTGTCTCGAAGGGGCATGTCATGGGCTTTGGGTCTGCGATCTCATCGGGATTTTCCAATTACGTGGGTTTCTCAGGCCGCGCCTGCCGGTCGGAATACTGGTACTGGGCGTTGTTCATCGCGCTGGCGGAGATTGCCACCTCGATCGTCGACACTGCGCTCGACATCCAGTTGACCAAAAGCCTGTTTGGCCTGGCCACGTTCCTGCCGAGTCTGGCTATCGCCGTACGCCGGTTGCATGATCTCGACCGCACAGGCTGGTGGATTTTGTTATCTTTCATTCCCATCATCGGCTGGATCGTCTTGATCATCTGGGACTGCACGAAGGGAACCGACGGGCCGAACCGTTTCGGTCCGGACCCGCTGGCGACGATTGGCGTCCAGATCAACCCGCGGCCAGCAACCTGATCGCTTCGTCGCGCGCAAACAGATAGAGGAGTTGCCGCAACGCGATGCCGCGCGGCGTGCTGAGCTTCGGGTCGCGGCTGAGCATGAGCTTGGCGTCCTCGCGCGCCGCGCTCAACAACTTGCCGTGGAATTCGAGCCGCGCCAGTCGGAAGCCCGGCAGTCCGCTCTGGCGGGTGCCGAGC
>JASHSY010000384.1 GCA_030040825.1 Xanthobacteraceae bacterium | reverse complement strand
GCCGCACAAGCGCGGGCAAAAAGGCATGCCTGGCTTGCCGAGCGGGATTACAAAATCGTGACGTTGGCGGCAGAGGAGATTGATAAGGATTTGGCTGGAGTGCTTGATCGCTTGGACCGGGCCTTGGCCGAGTAAAGTAGTCCGACATGCAACTGGCAAATTCCGCCGCTCGTTATGGCGCCATCCCGCAGGCGTTTCACTGGCTTACCGTCTTTTGCGTCGCGGTTGGTTGGCTCGTTGGGCAATTTAGCGACATCTTTCCCAAGGGGCAGCCGCGCGACTTGGCTCTCGTCACGCATATGACGCTCGGGCAGATGGTCGTCGTTTTGCTGATCGCCCGTCTGTGTTGGCGGATCGCCAATCCGCCGCCGCCACCGGAAAAGACCCGGTTTGGCCGCCTGCTTGTCGTCGCTTCGAAGGGCAGCCATTACGCGCTTTATGCGCTGTTGATCCTCGCCCCCGTTGCCGGGACCCTCACGCAGCTTAGACGAGGCCACCCGGTACCGCTATTTGCCGTCACCTCCCTGCCGTCCCCGTGGCCTGCCGATCGCGCGGCTGCGCGGGCGGTGCTTGGCGTGCACAAATGGCTCGCGAATGCCTTGCTGATCTTGGCCGGCCTGCACGCTGCGGCCGCGCTCATCCATCACTACGTGTGGCGCGACCGAACGCTGATGCGGATGTTGCCGGGGCTCGACCGAGCGGCAGGTTCTCCGAACGCAGCGCAGCAGCGATTGGCGCCTTCCGACCACGCATCGTCACAAGCGCCACGCTAGCGAAAGTCCCGGCCGGCGACGCACGTTGCTTAACATCCAAGACACGTATTAGCTCTTAAGCGCCTTGATCGTGCCGCCAATGCCAGCGCGCAGCATGGCGATGTCGCTCATCACCGCGAGGAAACGCACGCCTCGCTTCGCCAGCGTTACGGCACGGTCGGCGCTGTGGCAAAATACGCCTGGGATCTTGCCGACCTTTTTTGTGACGGCGACCATGCGATCGATCTCGCGGTCGACTTCCTTTGACTGCGGATCGAGGCTTTTGCCGTCGGACAGCGCGATCGAAAGGTCGGAGGGTCCGAGGAAAAGGCCGTCAATGCCGGGCGTGGCGACGATCGGCTCGAGATTGTCGAGCGCGACGCGCGTCTCGATCATCGCGAGCGTGATGACGTGATCGTTGGCTTCACGCAGGTAAACCGACTGGTCGCGGAGACCGGCCAGGGCGGTCACCCGATGCGGTCCCCAGCTCCGTTCGCCGACCGGTGGATATTTGGTTGACGCAGCGAACGCGCGCGCGTCGTCGGCGGTATTGATCATTGGGGCAATGATGCCTTCCGCACCGAAGTCGAGCGCCCGCGAGGCGAGCGCGAAATCGCCGACCGGCACGCGCACAATCGGCGCTCCGCCACCTTGCCGGACCGCGGCAATCCCGGTCAGCAGCGCCCCGACATCCCAAAGACCATGCTGCGCTTCGAGCACAACCGCGGCGAAGCCCTCGCGCGCCAACATCTCGCTGACGATCGGGTAGGGGAGACTGCACCAGCCGCTGAATACGGTTTCGCCTGCGCGCAGCATGCGGGCCAGAGTGAAGGCTGGAATGGCCATATTGTAACGTGACCTTGGCTGGAGCGAGCGGTCAGGATGCGCGTTATTTCCCCGCCTTGATGTCGGCGATGGCCTTTTCCATGAACTCGGTCATAAGGCGAGCGATCTGGTGCTCGGATTGGGCGATGCCCTTGGCCTCGAGATCCTTGCGAATCTTACCGGCGACGTCGTGCGAGCCCTCGATGTCGTTCATAACGATCGACGCGGCATAACTATTGGCCGCCGTATCGGTCAAACCGAGCTTTTCGGCCGCCCACAGGCCAAGCAATTTGTTGCGGCGCGCGGTCGCCTTGAATCGGAGTTCCTCGTCATGCGCGAATTCCCTCTCGAAGGCGTCTTCGCGCTTATCGAACGTGGTCATGACTAACGCCCAAAGTTGCTGTGAAATGGCTCGCAGCGATGCCGCCTTGCATATCGAGGGTGCCTCGTCAAGGCAACCGGTCCGCGACGAAACATCGGCGTTGCGGCAGAAACCGCGCGGGTCTATGTCGATTGTACTGCGCGCCGCGTTCCGCTAGCTTTCCGGTTGCGCAGGGGCCGTGTTTGAGTCGCAAGCCCGCCGCCGCCGCGGATCTCGACGTCAAGAATGGAGCCACGGCATTCCATGGATTTCACCAAGCCACGGTACACTCCGATGAGCCGCCGTCGCCGTATCTATGAGGGCAAGGCGAAGGTCCTCTATGAAGGACCGGAGCCGGGTACTTTAATCCAGCATTTCAAGGACGACGCCACCGCCTTCAACGCCAAAAAACATCAGGTGATCGAGGGCAAAGGCGTCCTCAACAACCGCATCTCGGAATACGTGTTCCAGCACCTCAACGACATCGGGGTGCCGACGCATTTCATCCGCCGCCTCAACATGCGCGAGCAACTCATCCGCGAGGTTGAGATTATTCCGTTGGAAGTCGTCGTTCGTAATGTTGCCGCCGGCTCGCTGGCGCAACGGCTCGGGATCGAGGAAGGCACGCAATTGCCGCGCTCGATTATTGAGTTCTATTACAAAAACGATCAGCTCAACGACCCGATGGTCTCCGAGGAGCATATCACGGCTTTCGGCTGGGCGACGCCGCAAGAGATCGACGACATCATGTCGCTCGCGATCCGCGTGAACGATTTCCTCTCCGGGCTGTTCCTCGGCGTCGGTATCCGTCTGGTCGACTTCAAGATGGAGACCGGCCGTTTGTGGGAAAACGACCTGATGCGAATTGTGGTTGCCGACGAAATCTCCCCGGATTCGTGCCGGCTGTGGGATATCAAGTCGAACGAGAAGCTCGATAAAGACCGCTTCCGCCGCGATCTCGGCGGCCTGGTCGA
>JASHSY010000383.1 GCA_030040825.1 Xanthobacteraceae bacterium | reverse complement strand
ACGTGCGCGTGCGGCAGATTCCGGCGGATCCAGCGCGCAGCTTCGATGAAGTCCAAGCCGTAGCCGTTGTGCTCCTCCATACCGGTCGCGATCGCGAAAATGTTAGGATCGAAAATAATGTCCTGCGGCGGGAAGCCGACACGGTTGACCAGAATGTCGTAGGCGCGCGCCGCGATCGCGGTTTTCTTCTCAAGCGTATCGGCCTGGCCGCGCTCGTCGAATGCCATGACCACCACCGCGGCGCCGTATCGGCGCACCAGTCGAGCGTGGTGGATGAAGGCATCCTCGCCTTCCTTGAGCGAAATCGAGTTGACCACCGCCTTGCCCTGCGCGCATTTCAGGCCGGCCTCGATCACCGAGAATTTCGAGGAATCGATCATCAGCGGCACGCGGGCGATATCCGGCTCGGCGGCAATGAGATTGAGGAACGTGGTCATTGCCTGTTCGGAATCGAGCAAGCCTTCGTCCATATTGACGTCGAGGATCTGCGCGCCGTTTTCCACCTGGTCGCGCGCCACCGCGAGTGCGTCCGCATAATTGCCGGCAGTGATCAGCTTACGGAAGCGCGCCGAGCCGGTGACGTTGGTGCGTTCGCCGATATTCACGAACGGTATGGCTTCGCTCAGCGTAAAGGCTTCGAGGCCCGAAAGCCGCAGGCGCGGCGCGATAGCCGGGATCGCGCGCGGCGCTTTGCCGGCAACGGCGGCGGCAATGGCGCGGATGTGGTCGGGCGTGGTGCCGCAGCAGCCACCGACGATGTTGACCAAGCCGGCGTCGGCGAATTCGCCGATTTGCGCGGCCATCGCTTCAGGGCCTTCGTCATAGCGGCCGAACTCGTTCGGCAGGCCGGCATTGGGATAGACGCAAATGAGCGTGTCGGCGATGCGGGCGAGTTCGGCGATATGCGGGCGCATCTGCTGCGCGCCGAGCGCGCAATTTAGCCCGATCGACAGTGGCTTGGCATGCGCCACCGCATTCCAGAACGCTTCAGGCGTTTGCCCGGATAGAAGTCGGCCTGAGCGGTCGGTGATCGTACCGGAGATCATCACCGGCAGGTTGACGTTACGCTCCTCCATGACTTCGGCGCAGGCAAAGATCGCAGCCTTGGCGTTGAGCGTGTCGAAGATCGTCTCGATCAACAGCGCGTCAGCGCCGCCATCGATCAGGCCGCGTACCTGCTCGCCGTAAGCCGCGCGCAGCGCGTCGAAAGTGATGGCGCGAAAGCCTGGATTGAGTACATCGGGCGAGATCGAGGCGGTGCGGTTGGTCGGGCCGATGGCGCCGGCGACAAAACGCGGGCGGCCGTCCTCGTCTTGCGCGATGCGCGCCGCGGCGCGGGCGAGACGGGCGCCTTCGAGGTTAAGCTCGTAAGCGATTTCCGCCATGCCGTAATCGGCCTGGGCGATGTGGGTTGAGGAGAACGTGTTGGTGGAGACGATGTCCGCGCCGGCCCGGAAATAGGCGAGGTGGATGGCGCGCACAGCGTCCGATCGGGTGAGGTTGAGCAGGTCGTTGTTGCCGCGGACCTCGCGGTTCCAGGCATCGAAGCGGGCGCCACGAAAGCCCCTTTCGTCGAGCCCCAGCGCCTGGATCATGGTGCCCATGGCGCCGTCGAGCACCAGAATACGCTCGGCGGCGAGCCTTCGGAGCGTGGTCTCCGTGGCGGCGGAAGGACTGGCTGGCGGGCTCATTGTGCTGGCTCCGTCGCAGCAAGCCGCGGTGCCGGGTTTGGGTCCGGCCGCAGGCCCAAGAGATGGCAGATGGCGTAAGCGAGATCGGCGCGGTTCATGGTGTAGAAATGAAATTCGGTTACGCCGCGCTCGACCAGATCGAGCACCTGCTCGGCGGCGACCGCGGCGGCGATTAGCTTGCGGGTCGCCGGATCGTCGTCGAGACCGTCGAAGCGTGCCGCAAGCCAGCCAGGTACCGATGCGCCGGCGCGCGCGGCGAAATTTCTTGTCTGTCTGAAATTTTGTACCGGCAGGATGCCGGGCACGATCGGAATGGCGATGCCGGCCGCGCGCACCCGGTCGAGATAGCGAAAGTACAGGTCGTTCTCGAAGAAAAACTGAGTGATGGCGCGGCTCGCCCCGGCATCGACTTTGCCCTTGAGCATGTCGAGATCGGCAGTGACGTCGGTGCTGTCGGGGTGCTTTTCCGGATAGGCCGAAACCGAGATTTCCAGATTCGCAATGCGCTTGATGCCGGCAACCAGATCGGCGGCGTTGCGATAGCCGTGCGGATGCGGGGCGTAGCGTTCGCCGACGCCGCCCAGCGGATCGCCGCGCAACGCAACGATATGCCGCACGCCGGCCTGCGCGTAGGCTTCGACCACCGCATCGACATCGGTGCGGGTGGCAGCGACGCAGGTCAGATGCGCGGCCGGCGTCAACATCGTCTCGGTGAGGATGCGCTTGACGGTGGCATGCGTTCGCTCACGCGTCGAGCCGCCGGCGCCGTAAGTCACCGAGACGAAATGCGGCTGCAACGGCGCAAGCCGCGCGATGGCCTGCCACAACGTCTGTTCCATTTCCGGATTTCGCGGCGGAAAAAATTCGAACGAGACACGAATGCCACGCGCATTCATCTGCATTACGCCACCTCGCGACTTGTCGGCGCTGCCACTGCGATGCGGGGGTCCGCCGCGAGCCACAGCGAAACCGCGATTTTTCCCTCCGGTCCGGGCGGCAAGTTCTGCTGACGGAGGAGGCGCAGGCCGGCGGCTTCCAGCCACAGCGCCACGGTTTCCGCGGCAAAGCCGAGCCGGCGATGGGCATGTTCGTCGCGCAGGAACTCAAGATCGTGCGGCGCGAAATCGACGATCAGCAGCCGCCCACCCGGGCGAAGCACCCGCCCCGCCTCGCGGATGGCGCGAGCGCTGTCGTCGAGGAAGTGCAGCACCTGATGAATGATAACGGCATCGAATGAATCGCGCGGCAAAGCCAGGTCGTAAATGTCGGCCTGGCGCACGCTGCAATTTTTCAGGCCGGCGCGGTCAAGCCGGGCGCGGGCCAGCGCCAGCATGTCAAGTGAGAGGTCGAGGCCAAGGCCGCGTTCGATGTCCGCGCCGAACAATTCGAGCATCCGCCCGGTGCCGGTGCCGAGGTCAAGCAGCGAGCGGATTGGCTGCGTGCCAAGCGCGCTGCGGATCGCCTCCTCGACGGCAACGTCGGCGACGTGCAGTTTGCGGATGCTGTCCCATTCGGCGGCGTGGCGGCGGAAATAATTCTGCGCCGCGGCGGCGCGCGCGGCGCGAACCGCGGCAAGCCGTTCGCGATCGCGGGCGATCACGGGGTCGTTTGGGTCGAGACGGGCGATCAGGTCGCGGGCGATGTCGGCTGAACTGCCGTGCTCACCTAGCCGGAAGAATGCCCACGATCCTTCGCGGTGGCGCTGCACCAGTCCAGCCTCGGTCAAAAGCCGCAGGTGGCGCGACAGCCGCGGCTGGGACTGGCGCAGAATAGCGGTGAGGTCGGAAACGGTCAGTTCGGCTTCGGAAATCAGGGTCAAAAGCCGCAGCCGCGTGGACTCCGCGGCAGCCTTGAGAATGACGTTCAGGTCGGAAAACGGCAGCTGGCCGGGCGTCATTCGATGCCTTTGACATACGCTGAGTGACATATAAAGATATCTTTATGCCTTTAATGGCCAAAATGTCAATGGGATTCATCCCACCAACGCGGCAATTCGCGCGGATTTCGCCATGGAGGCGACCGCTGGCCGCTGGTTTGGCGGCGTGCGAGAACGGCACCATGAGCGACACCGAAGCGGCTTGGGACGAGCGTCGCGATGGCGAAATCGCCGTCGAGCTACCGGCACGGTTCGACGCGTCGCTCTATTTCATCGGCCATATCCGTACGCCGTGGAAGCGACGCGAGAACTGCCCCAAGAATCCGCGCGAAACTAACGAAGAATGCACCATTGAAGTCGATCCGCGCTGGGTTGATGCGCTGGCCGGCCTCGGAACGGCCAGCCATATCATTGTGCTGTCCTGGATGGACCGCGCCCGCCGCGATCTCGTGCTGCAAGTGCCGCGGCACTACAATGAGGGCCGCGGTACCTTCGCACTGCGCTCGCCGGTGCGGCCCAATCCGATCGCAGTTTCGGTGGTGCGGCTTGTCCGCATTGACGGCAATAAGCTCACCGTCGTCGGCCTCGATTGTCTGGATGGCACGCCGTTGCTGGACATTAAGCCATATTTTGCCTCCACCGACGCGGTTCCCGATGCGTCGGTCGGCTGGCACGCCAGCGTCAAATGGCGTTCGGGCTCAGAATAGCGGCGGCACTTCACCGACCCGCAACATGCCGAGATAAATTCCGCCGTCGGTGAAACGGAGCGGCAAAACAACGGCGGCCTGGTTTTCGACCGTTGTCGGTTGACCCATTTTGCTCAAGTTGTCGACGATCCCGGCGTTAGCGGTGTCGCGCAGCGCGCCGCCGAGACCGGGGACGATCTGGTCGAGCGCGTTGAGGCCCTGCGCGGCAGTGCCGGGTGTGCCGGACAAGCGGTCGATGCTCTGCGCCAGCATTGCACCGAGGCCAAGCTGCGGCACGATTTGCTCAAGGCCGACGATGGCAACTTGCACCACGCCGTCCAGCTTGCCGTGATCGTTGAGGCTGAGCTTGCCGGCGCCGACCACAATGATTGCTTTGCCTTGCGCGAAGCGCAACGCCTTGATCTCGACGCCGCCGCCGTTCGCCTGCATTTCCCGGAAGCGCTGCGGCCATGGCTTGGGCAGCAAGTCATTGAAGCCGCTCAATACCGCGTCGGCGTCGACGTCGACCGCTGCGGCCAACAGTGGATGCAGCGTGGGCGCCGTCGCCGCGATCAGGTGCACAGTCGTCTCGATGACGGGATGGTTGCGTGGCGATCCCGACAGCACGCGGCCGTGCAGATCGGCACGCTTGGCCTGGAACCAAGTCTCATTGCCGCCGGCGCCGACCCGATCGAGATGCGGGCCGTCGAGGTTGGCGAACACGGTCTCCGGATAGGGCGGCACGCCGCTCACGCCGACCTCCGCGCGCTTCCAGTTGGCGGCAAATGTTGGCGGTTGTCCGGCTTCGGCGAGCGAAAGCGGACCGAGCACGTCGCCGACAAGCCGGGTCGGCCGATAGATTTCGGCGGAAAAGCTCACGTCGCCGGTCTTCACATCGTAGGGCGGGACGGTATTTTTGATCTGCGCTGCCGCATTGGTGCAGCGCACGGTCAGGCCGAGCGGAAATCCGCCGATCGATTGCGTGCCGCATGAATAAATGCGGCCGGCGGCGGCTTCGCGTTCAATCCAGCCGGCCATGGTGCGATCGGCGACTGAAGCGGCGTAATACCAAAGCCAGCCCCAGGCGATCGCGGCGAGGACGACAATCGCAACCGGCATCAGAATAGGCCAACGCCGCCGCGGTGGCCGCCGCGGACGGCTGGCGGGCGTTCGCATCCGCTGGGTGGGCGGCCGCATGGTTCCGAGTGGGGATTCGCCTGGCATCATTCCGTTCTCGCCTGCCAACCTGTTCTCGCCCGCCAAGTGCGGCCTTTCAAAGACTTGGACCGTGCCCACCATTGCACCGTCCAAACGGGGCTGTTAGGCGAACGGAAGTTTGGTGAGGAGTCAACATTGTGAACAGCGGCATCGACCCGCACGAGCACGAAGACCTCTGGATATTCGGTTACGGCTCGCTGATGTGGCGTCCGGGTTTTGACTACCTGGAACGGGTGCCGGCCCGGCTGATCGGACTGCACCGCGCACTGTGCGTTTATTCTTTCGTCCATCGCGGCACGCCCGAGCGTCCCGGGTTGGTGCTCGGGCTTGATCGGGGCGGTATGTGCCGCGGCATCGCATTTCGCGTCGCCGCCAAACTGCGAGAGAAAACCATCGCCTACCTGCGCGCGCGCGAGCAAGTAACTACGGTTTATCTGGAGACCGTCCGCCGGATCGAGCTCGAAGAGCAGGCGCGCCGGCAGGTGCGGGCGTTGTGCTTCATTGTCGATCGCAGTCACGTGCAATATGCCGGCAGGCTGTCGCTGACCGAATGCGTGCATCACGTCCGTGAAGGTCATGGCAGTTCCGGGCCAAACCGCGAATACGTGCTGGAAACCGTCCACGCGCTGGAGGCGCTCGGTTATCGCGAGACCGAGCTGCATCTGATTGCAGAGCGGCTCAAAGGCCCTCAATCAGCGGTCGGCCCCAGCTGAGCCCTCGGCAACCAGACGCGCAGTCGCCGGTTCCAGCACAGCTTGCAGGCGGCGGAGAAACGCCCGCTTGTCGAGGCCGGGCGGAATCGGATCGAGAACTTCGACCAGCACCGTGCCGGGATAGCGGCGAAACGAGCGGCGCGGCCAGAACAAGCCCGAATTGAGCGCCACCGGCACGCAGGGCAGTTTCATTTCGGCATAAAGGAGCGCGACGCCGGGCAGATAACGCGGCTCGGCGCCGGGTGGACGGCGGGTGCCTTCGGGAAAGATTACGATCTGGCGCGAACCCGCCGCCTCGGTGCGCGCCGCCGCCACCATGCGAGCCAGAGCGGATGCGCGCGAGCCGCGATCGATCGCAATCATGCCTGCGGCGCGCGCGAGCCAGCCGAAAAGCGGAAGCCACATCAGCTCTTGTTTGAGCACGAAAGTGGGATCGGGCAGGATCTCGAACAATGCGAATGTCTCCCACAGCGACTGATGCTTGCAGGCGACCAGGTAGGCGCCTTGCGGCAGCTTCTCGCATCCCCGCCATTCCACATCGATGCTGCACACTACGCGCAGCAGCCACAGCGTGCTGGCGGCATAGTGGCGCAACACGCCGTGCAGGAATTTGTAGGGCAGCACGATGGTGGGCAGCGCCACGATCATGCGCATGATGATGTTGACGTAAAACAGCGCGTTGAAGACGAGCGAGCGGACGAGGACGGAATAGCTCACTTGAAAGCCGTCATCTGGATTGAACTAGCCGGTAGTCGTGCAGACTGGCGGTCGCTGAGCCGAAACGCATACGCAGCTTGGCAAAGAGGTATTTGAAATATTCCGACAGCACCAGCCGCGTGGTGGCGCCGTTCGACCACCACGGCTCGACACGCAGACGGTCTGAGACGACCGGGAAGGGAACGAGAGTCACAGCCGGTAATTGGTGCGAGATTTCGGCCAGTGCACGCGGCATGTGATAGGCCGAGGTGACAATGATGAGCGATTGGAAGCCGCGGTCGAGCGTCCAGCGCCGCGTCTCGACCGCATTACCGAGTGTGTTCAATGCGGAATAATCGAGGTCGACACAGCAAGACAGAAGGTGACTGTAGTGGGGCGCCTCGTGGGCGATAATGGCGGTGGTGGTGCCAGGATTGACGCCGGTGATCAACAGGCGCTTACCGCGGCCGGCAGCAAGAAGTTCGAGTGCATCGGAAACGCGCGACGTGCCGCCGGTCAAGACGACGATACCGTCGGCATTGCGATCGAGCGCGACTTCCTGGTTCGGCAACAGCCACAGGAAAAAGCCAAATCCGGCCACCAGTGCGATTGCCGCGAGGACGGCCAACCGGACCGCAAAATACCCGATGCGCCGCGTTCTGACCGCTGATCTAAGGCTGAGCATCGCCGCGCGCATCCCTCGCGCCCAATGTCGTTTCGGTCCGTATCACTGCCACGCCCGATCGCGAGCTGACCGTATTTTGCTCCCTAGACTGTCCGATCCTAAGTCGCATCCGCGTCGGCACCCTCTCATGCGAATGTTAGAATCAAAACGACCACTAGCAAATTATGAGTCTTGGTGCAGTTTTTTGATTCACCATCGTTTTACGAGTGGACCGCTGGATCGGTAGCGGAATGTCAAATCCGCTCTACTAGTCGATGATTGCCAAGGTGCGGTTGACGGTGTGGCGCGACGCAAATGCCGTAACCAGCGCCATGAAGACGATTTGCAGGACGATCGCCAGGTAGCCGGCGACGCCGATGGAGAAATTTCCGAACAGGCCGGCAACCTGGTCGCCGCCGGGCGTTCCGGCAAGCCAGGCATTACTGGCCTCGGTGACGCCGAACAACAGGATCGCGGCGCCGCCGCCGATCGAGCCGCCTTTGAAGCCGAGCACCAGGAAATGACGTTGGAACTGATTGGCGATAAAGGCATCGGTCGCACCAATATAATGCAGCACTTCAACGATCGGCCGGTTAGTCGCCATGGTGCCGCGCGTGGCGAAGGTCACCGAGAGCACAGTCGCGATCAGCACCAGCGCCAGCACCGCGACGCACGCGATAACGGCGGTACCGGCCATGGTGCGCATGCGGTCGATCCAGCGCCGATGGTCATCAAGGCTTGCGGTCGGCACTTTGGCGGCGAGCGCTTGTCGCAGCGATGCGAAATCGGGCCGCGCGCCGGCGGCGAGCCTGAGCACGATCAGCCGCGGTATCGGCAGGTCCTCGAGCGCTAGTCCCGTTCCGAGCCAGGGCTCGACCAGTTTTGCCGATTGTTCTTTGGTGAAGGGGTGCACCTCAGCCACGCCGGCAACTGCGCTCGCGATCTCGCCCGCATTGCGCACGTCGGCATCGATGTTGCGGCCGGGGGCGGGGCGCACCTGGATGGTGACCTCGCGGCCGACCTCCGCGCGCCAATCGCTTGCGGCGCTCACCACCAGCATGGCGACGCCGAGCGTCAGCGCGCCGAGGAACGTCATGATGGCGACGACCGCAGTGAGCGAGCGGCCGGCGATCGATCTGCGCGGCACGATCGAAGTTGCCGCCGGCAACGCGTTCAGCGCGGTCGGCGACACGCCGACATCGTCCCACGGCTCGGTCATGGTCTCGAGCGGCTCAGTCATAGACATGCAGGCGCCCCTCATGCAGCACCAGCCGCCGCGCGTCGTATTCGTCCATCAAGGCGATGTCGTGGGTGGCAATCACGACCGCTGTCCCCGTCTTGTTGAGCTCGATGAACAGCCGCAACAGGCGTTGGCCAAGATTGGGATCGACGTTGCCAGTCGGCTCGTCGGCGAGAAGCAGTTGCGGCCGCGCGATCACCGCGCGCGCGATGGCGGCGCGCTGCTTTTCACCGCCGGAGAGCACCGGTGGCAGGGCGCTGATACGCTCGCCGAGACCGACCCATTGCAGGAGTTCGACCACCTCGGCGCGGTATTCGGCTTCGTCCTTGCCGAGGACGCGCAATGGCAGCGCCACATTCTCATAGGTGGTCATATGGTCGAGCAGCCGGAAATCCTGAAATACGATGCCGATCCGCCGCCGCAAGTTGGCACGGCCGTCCTTGCTCAGCGTCGCAGTGTCGTGGTCGAACATGCTGATTAGGCCGCGGGTCGGCCGCAGCGAGAGCAGCATCAATCGCAACAGCGAGGTTTTGCCCGCCCCGGACGGGCCGGTGAGGAACTGGAAGGAATGCCCGTCGATTCCAAAGTCGAGGTCGCGCAACACTTCGGGTCCAAGCCCATAGCGCAAGCCGACATTTTCAAACCGGATCACGCCTTTCCTCCGAAGCAGCAAGAGCGATCATACCATGGCGACATCGGCAGGCCGGTATGGTTTCCAATTCGTTAACGGATGGGGCCTTAAGGTCGCGGCGGAAAGGTGACATCCCATTTGATTCGCCAATGCTGATTATCTGCCCGTCCTGCGCCACGTCGTACGACGTGGATTTGGCCACCCTGTCGCCGGCAGGCCGCCAAGTCCGCTGTTCGCGTTGCCGTACGGTATGGCATGCCGAACTGAGCCACGCCGACAAGCTCTTGGCGGCGGCCGCGGCAATAGCGCCGCATGCCGAGCCCGTCGTTGAGGCCGCGACGGCCGCGGTGCAAAGCGAGTCCGCCGATATGGCTGGGCCGCCGGAGGAGGCTGCCGCTTCGGATGCCATTGACTATCCCGTTCCGACCGAAATTGCCGACGATGGCAACCATGCCGGGATAGCTTCGCCGCCGATCGTACCGGCCGATGATGAGGCCGGCGCGCCGGTCACCGCCGCCAATGAACCTGCGCAACGCGAACCGGCCGAGGATATTGAAACGCTTGCCGCGCGGCGTTACCGGCGCAAGGCCGAAAGCCGCGGGCCACGCTGGCCGTTGTCGCGCCTGCAATCCGCCATCATGGTGCTTGCTTTGATCAACATTGTGATCGTCGCGTGGCGTAGCGACGTGGTGCGCGTCATGCCGCAGACCGCGTCGTTCTACGCCATGCTCGGCTTGCCGGTAAATCTGCGTGGGCTCGCCTTCGACAATGTCGTCACCGCGATGGAGCAGCACGAAGGCGTGCCGATCCTGGTGGTTGAAGGGACCGTCTACAACAACGCGCGCAAGACCGAAGACGTCCCGCGGCTGAAATTCATCGTCCGCAACGCAGCGCGGCAGGAAGTCTATTCCTGGATGGTGGCGCCGGCGCGCAACGCGCTGCAGCCGGGCGAGGCGGAATCGTTCCGCACGCGGCTTGCCTCGCCGCCGTCCGACGCGAACGACGTGGTTTTGCGTTTCGTCAACCGCCGCGACATTCTCGCCGGCAACCGCTGAGGTGCTCATGGCGCAGATTCTCATAGCCGAGGACGAAGAAGCGCTGCGCGCATTATGCGCACGTGCACTCACCACCGACGGTCATCGAGTCAAAGCCGCCTGCGACGGCAGCGAGGCGCTCGACATGCTCGCCCGCGGCGAGGGGAAGTTCGATCTCCTGCTCACCGATATCCGCATGCCGGTCATGGATGGCATCGCGCTATCGCTCGCCGCGGCGCGTGACTATCCCGATCTGACTATCCTGTTAATGACCGGCTACGCCGACCAGCGCGAACGCGCCTCGGGCCTGGACGCGATTATCCATGATGTGATCGCCAAGCCGTTCTCGGTCGCCGTGCTGCGCGGGGCGGTCAATGAAGCGCTGACGGTGCGGGCGCGGCAGTAACGCGCTGCTGTTATTCGTCGGCCGCCGCATAAGGTCGCGGCAGCGGCTCTGCCGGCAAATCCGCATGCGTGCGGCCGAAATCCGGCGCTGCCGAATCCTGCCCGATCTGCACGATCCCGCGGCGGATGGCGCGGGTACGGGTGAAATGGGCGAATAACGCCTCGCCGTCGCCACGGCGGATGGCGCGGGTGAGCTGCGACAAATCCTCGTTGAAGGTGCCGAGCATTTCCAGCACCGCGTCCTTGTTGGCGAGGAATACGTCGCGCCACATCGTCGGGTCTGACGCCGCGATACGGGTGAAATCGCGAAAACCGCCGGCGGAGAATTTAAGCACTTCGGATTGGGTTACGTCCGCGAGTTCGTCGGCAGTGCCGACGATGGTGTAGGCGATCAGATGCGGCAGATGGCTGGTGATCGCCAGCACCAGATCGTGGTGCGCCGCCGGCATGGTTTCGACATTGGCGCCGAGCGCGCGCCAGAAGACGGCGAGCTTGTCGACCGCCGTGGCGTCGGCGCCGGCCGGCGGAGTTAGAATGCACCAGCGGCCGACGAACAGGCTGGCAAAGCCCGCGTCGGGCCCGGAGTTCTCGGTGCCGGCTACCGGATGGGCGGGGACGAAATGCACGCCGGCCGGCAAATGCGGCGCCATCTCGCGCAACACTGCGCCTTTGACCGAGCCGACGTCGGAGACAATCGCGCCCGGCGAAAGATGCGGGCCGATCTCAGCAGCGACGGTGCCGCATGCGCCGATCGGAATGCAGACAATGACGAGGTCGGCGCCGGCGACGGCGGCCGCATTGCTTTCGACGACTTGGTCGGCCAGTCCGAGCTCGGCGACGCGCCGTCGGGTTTCGGCGGTCCGCGCCGTCGCCACGATCTCGCGCACCGTGCCTTGCGCGCGTGCCGCGCGCGCGATCGAGGAGCCGATCAGGCCTACGCCGATCAACGCCAGGCGGTTGAACAAAGGTGCTTGTGAATTCATAGCGCGACTCTTTCACCTCGCCCCGGTGGGGAAAGGTGCAGACGGAGCCGCAGCCGGAGCCGGGGCGGTTTCATTGCTGTCCTAAAAATTCTTTGAGCGCGCCGACCACCAGCCGATTCGCCGCTTCGGTGCCGACGGTCAGCCGCAGCGCATTCGGCAGCTTGTAAGCCGTGGTCTGGCGCAGGATGAGGCCGCGCGCCATAAGAAATTCGTTCGCCTCCTTGGCGGTGTGGCCTTTGGTCTGCGGGAAGTGGATCAGCAAAAAGTTGGCGACGCTTGGAGTGACATCGAGACCAAGCTTGCCGATCTCGCGCGTCAGCCATTCAAGCCAGCGCGTATTGTGCTCGCGCGACCGATTCTGATGCTCCACGTCCTCAATCGCTGCAATACCGGCGTCGATCGCCGCACCGCTGACGTTGAATGGGCCGCGAATGCGATTGACGACATCGACAATGGGTTCGGGTGCGAACATCCAACCGAGCCGCAGCGACGCAAGCCCGTGGATTTTGGAGAAGGTGCGCGTCATGACGACGTTGTCGCTGGTGGCGACAAGTTCGATGCCGGCTTCATAATCGTTGCGCCGGACATAATCGGCATAAGCTGCGTCAAGCACCAGCATCACATCGCCGGGCAGGCCGCGGTGCAGGCGCTTGACCTCGTCGAACGGCAGCACGGTGCCGGTCGGATTGTTCGGGTTGGCGAGGAAGACGACCTTGGTCTTTTTTGTCACCGCCTTGAGAATCGCATCGACATCGGCGGTGTAATTTGTCTCCGGCGCGACCACCGGCCTGGCGCCGGCAGCGAGCGTCGCGATCGGATAGATCAGAAAGCCGTGCGTGGTGTGGATCGCCTCGTCGCCTTCCGCGAGGTAGGCATGCGCCAACAGATGCAGGAGATCGTCGGAGCCGGTGCCGCATACGATGCGGTCTGGATCGAGGCCGAAGGAACGCCCGATTGCTTCGCGTAGCCGCGTCGCCGAGCCGTCGGGATAGTCCTGCAAATGCGCGGCCGCGGCTTTATAGGCGGCAAGCGCCCGCGGACTAGGGCCGAGCGGCGTCTCGTTGGACGACAGCTTGAACACTTTGGCCACGCCAGGCGCGCTGCTCTCGCCGGGCACATAGGCCTCGATATCGAGCAGCCCCTGCCGGGGAATAGGACGCATCGCGGTCATTACACAGTCTTTTGGTTCAACCCGCGTGGCGGGCGGCTTATCGGGATGGCACCGTATAGCGGGTCGCGTGGCTTCCGACGAGAGCCCTCGAGCGGATCGACGCGCCGGTCCCGGTCAGCGCATCGGTTACTGTGCCGATGCCGCCACGCTTAACCGAGATGAGCAGCGCCGCGCCATCGAAAGCACGGTCTGGTACGGCGATCGCGTCGGCGAGCCCGGCAAGGCTGTCAACGAAGCTTGCATTCCAGCCGGCGACCCGCAGGCTCCAGACCTCCGTCTCGGTCACCATGGCATCCGCCGCCACGCGCGATATCACGAACACCGGAAGCCCGGCCGGATGATCGGCACGCTCGACGAACGGCAGCCGCGCGATGATTTTCG
>JASHSY010000382.1 GCA_030040825.1 Xanthobacteraceae bacterium | reverse complement strand
GCCGGGTACATGACGCGCTACATTGCGAAGAATCTTGTGGCAGCCGAATTGGCCGATGAGTGTCTCGTTCAGCTCAGCTACTGCATCGGTCTAGTCGATCCAGTCTCCGTGATGGTCAACAGCTACGGAACAGGGAAGGTTTCGGACGAAGTCTTGTCGAGATTGGTAAGGAAGGTATTTCCGCTCTCGCCGGCGGGAATGATCAACCACCTGAAACTCAGAACGCCTATTTACGTCAAGACCGCCGCCTATGGGCACTTCGGTAGACCTGAGTTCGCGTGGGAACGTCTTGATGCAGGCGACGAGCTACTGGCGAAAATGAGGGGTTCTTGACTCGCGCAGGTACAACGAATCGAGGGAATTGCTCACGGGTTGGCGGCGGCATGGAAGTAATCGTGTACATAAAGTCTGGCTTCTTGTTCGGTTCGTTTGATGTAGATCAAAAAAGCAGTCGGGTCCTTCTGCTAAAAAAAGTGCCGTTAGGCTGAGGGAGGAGATGATGAAGCGATTAGCTTTCGCAATCGGTATCTTAACAACATTGAGTGTAACCGCCGTATCGCAGGCGCATGCCGATTTCGCCGTGGTTCGGTTCAGCAGCCACTATTGCCGCGTCTGGGCTCCTCCGGCAGCGCCTCCTCAAGACTTCCAGTATCTGGCTTTTCGGCGGGGCTCGCCGGACCATCCCTGGTGGCAGCACTTGTTTCCTACAGCGACCGGAGCAGAAAAGGCTTTGCATGAGGCTATCGCAACGAAGCGCTGCCTTCATTAGTTGACGTTCGGCGGTGCGAGGCACCGCCGCAACAAGAAGAAGCCGATCCAATCTAGTTCTCTAACCGGGAGGTGAGTCATGTCAGCGACGCTTGTCAATCTGATCATCCAGCTTATCGCCGGTGCGGTGGGAGGGAATGCCGTTGGCGCGGGAATGAAAAATATCGACCTCGGCGCGCTCGGCAACACTATCGTCGGCGCGCTCGGCGGTGCGGGCGGCGGAACGCTGCTCACCGCCTTCAGAGCGCCGCCAGCGGCATCGATGTCGGCCAGGTGCTGCGTCAGGCGGTTGGCGGCGGCGTTGCCGGAGCATTTGTCACCGCCATCGTCGGTCTGATCAAAAATGCCATGACCGGCCAGGCCGCGAAGTAGAACGCTCCGAAAAAGTTGGGCTGGCGTCAATAGCGCCCGGCAGTTTCGGAACGGAGCACGCGGGTAGTGACATCGGGCAGCGCGGATTTTCGTACCGCCGGCCGAGCGGATCGATACGCGACCATAAAAATGATCTTTCCGCTTCAGTACTGACGCTCACGACGACACGGTAAGGGAGGCCATGAATGAGAAAACTCGCAGCAGTTTTGATAGTCCTGTTTCCCGGAATCGTGGGCGCAACACTGCCTGCCGTCGCCCAAACCTCGGCCGCGACGGAACAGCCAACCGCAGATCAGTCGCAGCTGCTCAAACCCGAACAGCTTGATGCATTGGTTGCCCCCATCGCGCTTTATCCCGATCCGCTGCTGTCAGAGATTTTCATGGCGTCGACCTACCCGCTCGAAGTCATCGAGGCGGAGCGCTGGGCCAAAGCGAATAAAAATCGTTCTGGCGATGCGCTGAAGGCGGCCATCGAACAGCAAAAATGGGATGACAGCGTCAAATCGCTGGTGGCAACGCCCGCCGTGCTAGACATGATGAGCCAGCAACTCGATTGGACCCAGCAATTGGGCGACGCCGTGCTAGCACAGCAAGGGGATGTGATGGCGGCCGTGCAGCGCCTACGAGCGAAAGCGCAGACCAACAACAAACTTGCCTCCAACGCGCAGCAGACGGTCACAACCCAACCGCAGGATAACGGCCCGCCGGCGATTGTTATTCAGCCGACACAACCAAACACAATCTATGTGCCCTACTACGATCCTTCAGTTGTTTATGGCGGTTGGCCGTATCCGGACTATCCGCCGTATTACTGGCCGGCGCCCGGATATATCGCCGCCGGAATCATCGCCACCGGTATCGCCTTTGGTGCTGGCTACGCGCTCGGACGCTGGGCCTCCGGCGGTTACTGGGGTGGCGGGTTCGGTTGGGGCAATAATAACATCAACATCAATCGCAACATTAACAACATCAATCGCGGCAACAACAACTGGACGCACAATCCGGCACACCGGCAGGGCGTGCGCTACAACAATGCCAACGTTGCGCAAAAATTCGGTGGCAACCGTGCCAATGCTGGCGGGGTGCAAAACCGCATGGACTTCCGCGGACGCGGAGACCTCGGCGGTGCCAATCGCCCAGGCGGTGGCAATCTTGGTGCCAACCGTCCCGGTGGCGGCAACCTCGGAGGCAACCGTCCCGGTGGGGGCAATCTCGGTGGCAATCGTCCTGGTGGCGGCAATATCGGCGCACGGCCGAGTGTAGGCAATCGCGCAAACATCGGCCGAGCCGGCGGTAGCGGCATCGGTAATGTCGGTGCGGGGAGAATGGCTGGGCTGCAAGGCGCTCGCGGCCGCGCCAGCATGGGCGGAGGCGGAGGCGGCTTCCGCGGCGGCGGCGGCGCTCGCGGTGGCGGAGGCTTCCACGGCGGTGGTGGGGCTCGCGGTGGCGGTGGTCGCCGGTCCGACATTCGGCTCAAGCACGACATCGTTCTGCTCGGCCGCCTCGACAACGGGCTTGGCTTCTACCGTTTTGCCTACGACGGCAGTGACAAGACGTATGTGGGTGTCATGGCGCAGGAGGTGGAAGCTGTTATGCCAAGCGCCGTCGAACGCGGGCCCGACGGCTATCTGCGGGTCTTCTACGACAAGCTTGGCGTGCCGTTCCGAACCTACGACCGGTGGATCGCGTCTGGGGCGCATCTACCTATCGTCACACACTGACAGAAGTCGAAACGCGAGGCTGTGATGAAAAAGATCTCGATCCATCTCGCCCTGCTGACGGCGGCCGCATTCATCCTGGGGTCGGCGTCGATTGCATTCGCGCAGCAGGATTTTAGGACGCCGCAGGAGGCCGCCGATGCGTTGATCGCTGCGGCCAAGAGCGATGACCCTAAGGCCGCGCTTGCGGTGTTTGGCCGTGACGGCGAGGAAATCATTTCCTCCGGTGACAAGGTCGCGGACGAAGCCGCGCGCAAGCGGTTTGTCGCCTCGTATGACGTTAAACACGAGATAAAGATGGACGGCGAACGCCGGGCAACGCTGATCATCGGCGACAATGACTATCCCTTCCCGGTGCCGCTGATCCGCGTCAAAGGGATGTGGTCATTCGATACCGACGAGGGTTTGCGCGAGATCCTCTATCGCCGCATCGGTCATAACGAGCTCGACACCATTCAAACGTGTCTCGCCTACGTCGACGCACAGAATGAATATGCAGCGAAAAACAATACCGGTGCCGGCGCCGGAATTTACGCCCAGCGCTTCATCAGTGAAGCGGGGAAGAAGGACGGTCTCTATTGGCCGACCGGATCGGGCGAGGAGCAAAGCCCGCTCGGCGAGCTTTTTGCGGCAGCGACCAAGCAGGGTTACCGCGCCGGCGAAGGCCGCTCGCCTTATCACGGTTACTACTACAAGATCCTAACCCGGCAGGGCCCGGCGGCGCCTGGAGGGGCACTCGACTATATCGTCAATGGCAAAATGATCGGCGGCTTTGCGCTCATTGCCTATCCGGCCGAATACCGCAATTCAGGCGTGATGACCTTCATCGTCAGCCACGAAGGCACGGTATTCCAGAAAGATCTTGGTCCCGACACGGACAAGCGTGCCGAGGCAATCATCTCGTTCAATCCCGACTCAACGTGGAAAAAGGTCCGAGAGACAGAACCTGATAAATGAGCGACAGCCCATTGGAAAAGTGCGAACTGCTGCAGGTCGGGGCATCGAAAGATTCGTGAGCGTCGAAAAGTCACTCAAACAAGTTTTTATAGAACTGGTCCTGGACAGCCTAAGGGCTGTGAAGGTCGGCATTCATGAAAGCGCCATTTGCAATGTCTCTCTGGCTCATCCCAATGGTCTACGTAGCCGTTAGTGTCGCTGCTGGTGTGGTATTGCCACGAATCGAGCAGGTATATTTTCCTTTTTATACCCTCAACTTGTCGGTCAGCTCAGCTCAAGCTTACCTTTCAGCCGCAGCATCCGGCATGATGGCGATGACGGGCATTGTGTTCGCCATGGCGTTCGTGATGGTACAGTTCAGCGCCGTTGCATACTCGCCCCGATTGGTCCTTTGGTTTACACGGGATCGTATTCTTTTTCATTCGCTCGGTGCATTTGCTGCGACGTTCGTATACGCGCTTTTCACGCTTGCTTGGGTGGACCGCAGCGGAGCCGGGACGGTTCCGCTAATCTCTTCATTGATCGTGGCTTTTATGCTCATTTTGAGCATGCTTCTATTTTCGCGCTTGGTGCAGCGAGTAAACGATCTTCAAATAAGCAGTGTCCTTTACTTGATAGGGAACAAGGGGAGAGAAGTAATCCGGGAAATGTTTAGGAAGGCTAATCAGAAGTCCGCGATAGCGGCTGAACATGTCGACAAAGCAAGGGAACGAACTGAGCGCGAACCAGCGGTCCAGAGCCTGGCTTATTTTGGGGAACCCCGCTCTATTGCACGCTTGGATCTCGAGGTTCTTGTTCGGCTGGCGAAAGGCGTCGATGGCGCCATTGTAATGACATGTGCGGTCGGTGACACCTTGATCGAAGGCACCGCGATTTTAACTCTTTATGGCGCAAAAGCTCTGCTCTCAGAAAAAACCGTGATGAGGGCCATTCATCTCCGGCGCGAGCGAACTTTTGAACAGGATCCGAAGTATCCGATTCGGCTGCTAGTAGACGTGGCCATTAGAGCCCTTTCGCCTGCTATAAACGATCCCACCACTGCGGTTCAGACGTTAGATCAGCTTGAGGATCTTTTGCATCGTCTTGGTCAATGTGACCTGCAATCCGGATGCGTACTCAAGAGCGAAGATGGCGCAATCCGCCTGATCGTCCAAATGCCGACATGGGACGACTACTTAAGTTTGGCGTTCGATGAAATAAGACAATATGGGGCTAATTCTGTACAAGTTGTTCGCCGCCTGCGGTCAGTCCTTAAGGGATTAGCAGATGCATTGCCGGATCCAGCGCGACTGAGAGCAGTGCAACGAAGATTAGAGCATCTGGATATGATGATAAAGCATTCGGCATTGGACCCGGAAGATCGGCAAACAGCGGCGCAGGAAGATCGTCAAGGCCTCGGCCTCTCCCGCGCCTGAGAACATTAGTTTAGTTCCTACGTAGGTTCTAGTTTCGTAGGATTCTCGAACCGTGTGGGTTGTTAGTCGGCCTATCTGAGCGCAGGCACTTACGATGACGATTGGTACGGAGGAAGAAGCGGAACACCAACTCCAAGAAACGATTCACAGTCATTGGGTCCTTCTTCTGGTCCAGGGCCTGGTAATGATCGCGCTAGGCATCGCCGCTATCATCGAGCCAATGGTGGCTACTTTTGTGGTTCCGGTATTTCTCGGCTGCCTACTACTGGCTGGAGGTGTCATTGGCCTTGTGGCTGCGTTTGCCAGCCGCCGAATCCTTAATTTCCGATGGCTTGTGTTCACCGCTTTGTTGTCGATTGCGATTGGAGCTTACCTAATCTGGCGACCAGGCGTCGTTTCCCTCTCCCTTGCGGCTGCAATATTCTTTGGTGTCCAAGGTATCGCGCAAATCATCGTCGCACTAAGTCATCGCGTCATATTGGTGTCGTGGCTGTGGATACTGGTCAGCGGCGTGATAAATTTCGCGTTGGCCGGTATCGTCTTGTCAGAGGAGCGAGATTTGGCACAATGGGCACTCGGACTGATGTTTGGGATCAATCTTGCCATGTGGGGTTTCGCGATAGCGATGTCTGCACTTGATTCTCGATCGCATTAGGCGAGTTCGAGGGCTTGCGGAACAAATCGTCATTCAAGCCATAGCTTGATTGCTTGAAACGTGGCGACGAACAAGGTCGATTTGTTGGTCATTGCGTCGCCGACTGCCTCAGCTTGGCCGGACCAACGGACCGCCTCGCTAAACCGCGATGCTGGCAATCGATTATTTCTTGCAGCGCTGACGCTTTGGCTCCTCGGCTCCCGACGCTATGTCGGGTGATTGGCATCGGATTCTCGGTCATGTTGGAAGCAGCCAGATACACGGCCTTGGAGCGGTTACGTGATGACCGTCAGATCGAAATTCGCGCGCTAAGGCCGACCGATGAGGCAGCCATGCTGGTAGCAGTCGACCAAACCTGCGCCTAATCGCTCTATCGCCGTTTCTTCGGCGCCAAGCGGCATTTCTCGGAAAGCGAAAAGACTTTCTTCCTCAACGTCGATTTCGTGAGCCACGTGGTCTTGGTCGCCGTTGCGCAGGAAGCCAGTCAGGGTCTGATTTGTTGGCGGTGGACGTTACGTCA
>JASHSY010000044.1 GCA_030040825.1 Xanthobacteraceae bacterium | reverse complement strand
GGGAGCCGCACCGGGAGCCGCGCCAGGTGCCGCGCCTTCCGCCGGCACACCGGCGGCGGCAGCAGCGGCCGCGGCGGCAGCGGCGGCCGCAGCCGCTTCCGCCTGTGCTTTCATTTCTTCGGCGTAGCCCGACGGCGGCACGACGGTCACCAACGTGATGTCCTTCCGCGCAACTACACGCACACCCTCCGGCAGCTTGATGTCGCTCAGATGCTTGGAATGGTTGATTTCCAGCTCGCTCACGTCGACGTCGATGCCGGGCGGGATCGCATCGGCGCGGCAGCGTACTTCGATGGTGTGGGTGACGATCGAGACTGTACCACCGCGTTTGACGCCCGGCGACTGGTCGGCGTTTTTCACGTAAACCGGGATGTTGACGCGAATGGTGGCGTTCTCGCCCAGCCGCATGAAGTCCACATGCAGCGGCAGATCGCGCACCGCATCAAGCTGGAAATCGCGCGGAATGACGCGATGCTTCACGCCATCAATCTCGATGTCGTGGATCGTGGTAAGAAAATGTCCGGCGTAAATGCGCTGCCGCAGATCGCTGTAATCGAGCGAGATCGGCAACGGCGATTTGCCATCGCCATAGATAATTCCAGGTATCCGGCCGGCGCGACGTTCTGCCCGGGCGGCCCCCTTGCCTGCCCGTGAACGCGCGGCCGCCTTGATCAGGTTGACGGTCGCCATGATGTATCCTCGTCGTTAATGACCGCGGCAGCCTCCAGGGGTGCCAAAGGTCTAAACTTCGCCGCGGTCGCGGCGCTTATAGCGGCGCGGATCAGCAAAAACAAGGAAGGCAGCGTGGGGTTTAAATCGTCAGAATCCGCCTGGATTAACGCCCTCGGCGGACAAATCCGGTCCACTTGCCGGCGGGCTGGCAGCGGCAAGTTTGGTTTCCAGCGCCGCAATCCGCGCCTTCAGCGCCTCGTTCTCCTCGCGGGCGAGTCGCGCCATGTCTTTGACCGCCTCAAATTCCTCGCGCTGGACCACGGCAAGATCGCGCAGAATTCGCTCGGCCTGGGCGCGAAACAGCGTCTCAAATTCGCGCCGCACGCCTTGCGCCACGCCCGCAGCGTCGTTCATCAGCCGGGCGGCCTCGTCGAAGAATCGATTGGTCGTTTGCACCATGTTCGCCTCCGAGGCTGGGCGGCAGGGCACCGTTTGGCGCCGCCGCTTGCCATGCCCTTACACAATGGCAATGGTGCGACGCCGTCGCAAGGTAGCTGACGGCGCGCAGGAGCCCCGATGCTCATCCTCACGGTCCTGCCCTACCCGCACATCAATCCGGTGCTGGTCTCAATCGGGCCATTCGCCATACGCTGGTATGCGCTTGCCTATATCGTTGGCATCATCGCCGGCTGGTTTTATGCGCGCGCGATCATCGTTTCGCAGAAAGTATGGGGCGGACCCGCGCCGATCAGCGTCGTCGATTTCGACGACTTTATCATCTGGATCACGCTCGGCATCATTCTCGGCGGCCGCATTGGCTATGTGCTATTCTACAATCTTCCGCATTTCGCCGCGCATCCGGCCCAGATATTGGAGTTGTGGACTGGCGGCATGTCGTTCCACGGCGGTGTACTCGGCTGCGTCGTCGCCACGGTCGCATTTGCGTGGCGCCGGGGCTTGCCCATGCTCTCGCTCGGCGACGTGACGACGGCGGTGGCGCCGATCGGGCTGTTCCTCGGCCGGCTTGCCAATTTCATCAACGACGAGTTATGGGGCCGGCCGACCGACGTGCCGTGGGCGATGATCTTCCCCAGTGGCGGCCCGATCCCGCGCCATCCCAGCCAGCTTTACGAAGCGGCCCTCGAGGGCATCGTCCTTCTGATCGTGCTCGGCGTGCTGGTGCGGCTCGGCGCGCTGAGGCGGCCGGGTATGGTCACCGGTGTCGCCGCGATCGGCTACGGCATGGCGCGCATCTTCTGCGAATTTTTCCGCGAGCCCGACCCCCAGCTCGGATTTCTCTGGGGCGGGCTGACCATGGGCATGCTGCTATGCGTCCCGCTGATCCTTGCCGGCATCGCCGCGCTTGCCGTCGCGTTTTCGCGCCAACCGACCGCAAAACATGGCTGAGGATTATTATTCGCCGCTGGAACGCGAAATTCGCCGCCTGATCGCTGTCGCCGGACCGATGCCGGTGGCCGATTACATGCGGCTTTGCCTGACCCACCCGCAATACGGCTATTACGTCACCCGCGCGGCGATCGGCGCCGGCGGCGATTTTATCACCGCGCCGGAAGTGAGTCAGATGTTCGGCGAGTTGGTCGGATTATGGGTGGCGGCCGCCTGGCAGGAGATGGGCGCACCGGACAATGTGCGCCTGGTCGAGCTTGGACCCGGCCGTGGCACCATGATGCTGGATGTTTTGCGGGCGGCAAAAGCCGCCAAGAAATTTTACGCCGCGATCGTGCTGCATCTGGTCGAGGTCAGCCCGAAGCTGCAAGAGCTGCAACGCCAGCGTTTCGCCGGCCTCGACGTGCCGATGTGGTGGCACCCTTCGCTGGCCGAGGTTCCCGATGGCCCGGTCATCATTGTCGCCAACGAATTCATCGATGCGTTGCCGGTGCATCAGGCAATCAAGCAGGCCGACGGTTGGCACGAGCGCGTCGTCGCGGTCGCCGACGATGGCGCGTTGGTGATGCGTCCCGCACAAGACGTGCTGCCAAATTTCGCTGCAACGCTCCCGCGCGAGCTGCGCGATGCGCCTGAAGCCTCGATCTATGAATGGCGCTCGGACACGGTCGCCTTCGATATCGGCCGGCGCGTGCGCAACGACGGCGCGGCGTTGATCATCGATTACGGCCATGCCCGGCAAGGACTGGGGGAAACCTTGCAGGCGGTCGTCGGTCATTCCTTCGCCGACCCGCTGCAAGCGCCGGGTGAAGCCGACCTCACCGCGCATGTGGATTTCGCGACCTTGGCGATTTCCGCCGATATCATCGGCGCACGCAGCCACGGCCCGGTTTCGCAGCGCGATTTTCTCATGGGTCTCGGCATCGACAAGCGCGCCGCCGCGCTGAAAGCCGCACGGCCGGACAAATCCGCCGAGATCGATGCCGCGCTTGCCCGCCTGACCGGCACCGGGCCAAACGAGATGGGCGGTTTGTTCAAGGTGCTCGCCATCGCCGACCCGAAAATCGGGCCGCTGCCGGCCTTGCAACCGACCGTGCAGGAGCGGCAATGATCACGGCTGCGACGCTAGCGCTTTCCGGTATCCGCCATGGCTTCTTTACCCGGCACGGCGGCGTGTCGGCGGGCGTCTATGCGAGCCTCAATGGCGGGCTTGGCTCGCACGACGTGGCTGCCAATGTCACGGAAAACCGCTCCCGCATGGCGGCGTCGCTCGGTGTCGAGCCGGACCGTTTGCTCACCGCGTTTCAGATTCATTCGCCCACCGTGGCGGTCGCCGACGCGCCGTGGCCTTTGAATGCCCGCCCGCGCGCCGACGCCATCGTCACGGGGACGCCGGGCCTTGCCATCGGGGTGAGCACCGCCGATTGCGGACCAATTCTGCTTGCCGATCCCGAGGCGCGCGTGATTGGCGTCGCCCACGCCGGCTGGCGCGGCGCGCTCGGCGGAGTCGCCGAGGCGGCGATTGCGGCGATGGAGAAGCTTGGTGCCGACCGTGCTCGAATTCGCGCCGCACTAGGACCGATGATCCGGCAAAACAATTATGAGGTCGGACCGGATTTGATCGGCCGCTTTGCCGCCGAGGACGATGCGAGCGCCCGGTTTTTCAAACCGGCCGCACGCGAGGGCCATGCCTTGTTCGATCTCCCCGGCTATATCGGCGCGCGGCTCTCGCGCGCCGGCATCGAACAGATCGAAGATGTTGGCCTGTGCACCTACGCCGATGCCAGCCGGTTTTTTAGTTTCCGCCGCACCACCCATCGCGGCGAGGCCGATTACGGCCGCCATCTGAACGCGATCGTGCTGATCTGAACGCCATTATTTACCACGCCGCGAGGCTTCATTTACCACACTGCCAAGCTTCGTCCGGGGGTGAAAAATCCTGCGGGGACAAGGCCCTGATTCAGGTTGCCAGCCCCGTAAGCGGCTTGTATCAGGGCGTTGTTTTTGCCGCATGATTTAAGGCGCGTGGGAGAGCGGAATGGCGAGCAACAACGGAGCGATCAAGCTCGTTGCCGGCAATTCCAACCCCGCGCTGGCT
This sequence comes from Xanthobacteraceae bacterium, assembly GCA_030040825.1. GTDB lineage: Bacteria > Pseudomonadota > Alphaproteobacteria > Rhizobiales > Xanthobacteraceae > BOG-931. Next base: position 26 of record JASHSY010000044.1, on the reverse strand, counting down.
GAGGGAATCGGCGTCCATCTCGGCAC
>JASHSY010000381.1 GCA_030040825.1 Xanthobacteraceae bacterium | reverse complement strand
GACGCCCGAGCTTAAGCGTTATTACCCGAACACCGCGCTGGTCACCGGCTTCGACATCATCTTCTTCTGGGTCGCGCGGATGATGATGATGGGACTGCACTTCATCAAAGAAGTGCCGTTCGACGACGTCTACATCCATGCGCTGGTGCGCGATGCAAGCGGCGCCAAGATGTCGAAGTCGAAGGGCAACGTCATCGATCCGCTGCACCTGATCGACAAATTCGGCGCTGATGCTCTGCGCTTCACGCTCGCCGCGATGGCGGCGCAAGGCCGCGATATCAAACTCTCCGAACAGCGTGTCGAAGGTTATCGTAATTTTGCGACCAAGCTGTGGAACGCGGCGCGTTTCGCCGAAATGAATGGCTGTGAGCGCAGTCCCGATTTCGATCCGCGCAACGCGAAGGAAACGCTCAATCGCTGGATTGCGCACGAGACGGCCAAAACCGCGGCCGAAGTCACCGAAGCGATCAAGTCCTACAAGTTCAATGAGGCTGCCGGGGCGATCTATCGTTTCGTCTGGAACATCTATTGCGACTGGTATCTGGAGCTTGCAAAACCGGTCCTCGCCGGCGCCGACGGCACCGCCAAGGATGAGACGCGAGCTATGGTGGCGTGGGCGCGCGACGAAATCCTAAAGCTGCTGCACCCATTCATGCCGTTCATCACCGAGGAATTGTGGTCGGTGACCGCGTCATCGAAGCGCACTTCTTTGCTTGCTCTTGCAGCATGGCCAGCCCTTGAAGGCATTTCCGATCAGAAGGCGGAAGCGGAAATCGGCTGGGTTATCGACCTTGTTGGCGCTGTTCGCTCGGTGCGCGCCGAGATGAATGTCAACGCCCCGCTGCCGCTCGTCATGGTCAGGGTGGGCGATCACGTCTGGGAGCGGGTGCAGCGCTGGTCGGAATTTATCAAGAGGATGGCTCGAGTTTCCGAAGTCACCCGGACGCCAACCTATCCGCGAGGTGCGGTGCAACTCGTGGTCCGTGGTGAAATCGCCGCGCTGCCGCTCGCCGGGGTCATCGATCTCGCTGCCGAGCGGGCGCGGCTCGCCAAGGAAATGGCCAAGGCCGACGCCGACATCGCCCGGGTCGATGCCAAGCTGGGCAACCCAAATTTCGTTGCGCGGGCGCCGGAAGAGATTATCGAGGAAGAAAAAGACAAGCGCGAGGAGGCGCAGCTGCGCAAATCAAAGCTCGCCGAAGCGCTGGAGCGGCTCAAAGGCGCAGCGTAAACTGGCGCCGCCTGCCGGGAAGTTTTGTGTCGAAATCGCAATCCCTGACAATACCGCTGATCTTGCTGTGGCTCATCGGCAATGCGCTGCGGTTGTCGATCCTTGCCGTGCCGCCAGTCATTCCGGCGCTGCGCGCGGAATTGCATTTGTCGGGCACCGACATCGGCATCCTGACCGGCCTGCCGGTCGTTCTGTTCGCCGCGGCGGCGCTTGCCGGCTCGCGCCTGGTCGCGCGCGTGGGCGTGGTGACGGCCGTGGTGGTCGGTCTGATGTTGACAGCCATCGGCTCGGCGCTGCGCGGCATCGCGCCCGACGTGCTGACACTTCTCGCCGCGACGGCGTTGATGGGGGTCGGCGTGGCAGTGACACAGCCGGCATTACCGGCGTTGGTCGGTCAATGGCTGCCGCGCCACGTCGGTTTGGGGACCGGTACCTTCACCAACGGATTGCTGGTCGGCGAAATCCTGCCGGTTGCGCTGTTTCCGCTGTTGTTTCCGCTTCTCGGCGGCAGCTGGCGTGCGACATTTGTATTGTGGGCGATCCCGATCGCTGCCATTGCGCTGCTGTTCATGGTCATGGCGCCGCGCGCGACCACGCCCGCCGCCACTACGTCCCGCTGGTGGCCAGCCGGGTCGACGCGCGAGATTCTGCGCATGGCGGTGATCTTTGCCGGCGCCAGCGCGCTCTATTACGGCAGCAACGCATTCCTGCCGGGCTATCTCACCAGCGCCGGACGTCCCGATCTTGTTAATCCGGCGCTGACGGCACTCAATGCCGGACAGCTTCCCGCGTCTGTATTGCTGATCGGGTTGGCACGGCATCTCGAGCGCCGGGTGTGGCCTTTCGTGGTCACGGGACTCGTCAGCATCGGATGCATCGCGATCATGATGGTCACTGCTAATGCGCTGACCGTGGCGACGACCGCGATCTTCGGCTTTGCCATCGGCGCGGCCTTCGTGCTGGGTCTGACATTGCCGCCATTATTGAGCGCGTCGGGCGAGGTGGCACGGGTGTCGGCGGCGATGTTCACAGTCAGCTACGCGAGCGCCATGGCGGTCGCCGTCGTTGGCGGCGTCGCCTGGGATCTCACCGGCGTGGAACGCGCGGCCTTCCTGCCGATCGCATTGTCGGCATTGCCGTTGATCGTGCTGGCGCCGACGCTAAGCTTCGATCGCAAAGTTGGTGCCGCCGGGGAGGCTTAACCCATGCATGACTTCAACAGCCGGCCCGGAGGTTGCGTGTCGATCGCCCCAGTATCACCGCGAGTTTAGCGTGCGGATTTTTCTTGCCGGAGCGAGCGGGTCGATTGGGCGCCGGCTGACGCCGTTGCTCATTGCCGCTGGACATGTCGTCACCGGTACGACGCGGTCGGCTGCGCGAGCGGACGACCTCAAGGCTCTCGGCGTTACGCCGGTGGTCGTCGATGTTTTCGACGCCAAAGCGTTGCTCAAAGCAGTGGTCGCCGCGCGTCCCGAGATCGTCATCCATCAGCTCACCGATTTGCCCGACGTGCTCGATCCGGCGGGACTTGCGGAGGCACTTGCCCGCAATGCCCGTCTGCGCATGGAGGGTACCGCAAATCTGGCCGTCGCAACGCACACAGCCGGTGCCAAAAGGCTGATCGCCCAAAGCATCGCTTTTGCCTACGCGCCGGGGCCGGAGCCGCATGCCGAAGCCGATCCGCTGGCCTCGGCCGAGCCCGACGCTCCGGGCGCCGTCAGTACGCGCGGCGTCCTCGCGCTCGAAGATATTGTCCTGAACACCCCTACGTTCGAGGGGATTGTTCTACGCTACGGGCGGCTCTACGGCCCCGGGACTTGGAATACGCCGAACGCTCGCGCGCCTCTGCATGTCGATGCTGCGGCGCAAGCTGCGCTGCTTGCCGTTACACGGGGAGCGCCGGGCGTGTACAACATCGCCGAGGACGACGGCGCGGTAACAATCGACAAGGCACGCAGGGAGCTTGGTTTCGATCCGGCCTTCAGGCTGGCGAGCTGAATTTCTTGCTGAGGAAGGGCGACCCTTTCAGCCCATAACGCCAAGGTTTGTCGGCGGCTTTGGTGATGCCGATGCGCGGGCCGGCGACGACTTCGACTGTGCCTTGGCGGCCGAACAGCGCGAAGGGCGGGGCATCCAGCGCAAAGCCATTCTGCTTCCGGGTGATACCTAAAGCCTCACATAGCCTTCCTGGGCCGGCGCAAAGGAGCCGCTCGTCCGCCAAGCCCCGCCGTCGGCGCATGGTGGCCAGCCCGGCGGTCGGCTCAATCGCCCGTAAAAGCACGGCGCTGGCTGAGCCGGCCGGCTCACAGACCAAGTTAACGCACCAGTGAATCCCGTAGGAGCGATAGACGTAGACGTAGCCGGGTGGGCCGAACATCACCACGTTGCGCTCGGTCGGCCCGCGATAGCTGTGTGCCGCCGGGTCGGTATGATGGTAGGCCTCGACCTCGACGATCCGGCCGCCGATGCCGTCAAATAACAGCGTCGCACCGATCAGATCGGGGGCGACCTGATGCACGCTTCGTCGAAAGAAGCTTCGGCTCAGCCGTTTCTGCATGGATGCATGGTCGCAGGCTGGCACCCTGATGGTAAATCAGGAGTTAACCGAGCAGTCGCCGGCGACTGAATCTGTGGCTCTACGGCAACACGCGTGGAACATTTGATCCTACCGCGGTGCACCCGTCTAAAGTGCCGCTTTTTGGCCATAGGATTTTTCGACATCGGTCACGGCGACGGACGGACGGTCCGACAAACCGTTGCGGTGCATTCGATTTCCGAGGCTGCCGCCTTGGGCGAAGTGTTGGGGGCGAGGGGGCCGGTTTGGCCCGTAGAGTTCGATGGATGCGAAGACTGATCTCAAACTGAGGCTCCCGAGCCGCCACGCGACCGAAGGCGCTGAACGCGCGCCGCACCGTGCTTTCTATTACGCGATGGGGCTGACCAAGGAGCAAATTCATCAGCCTTTCGTTGGTGTCGCCACCTGCTGGAACGAAGCCGCCCCCTGCAATATCGCACTGATGCGTCAAGCTCAGGCAGTCAAGCAAGGCGTGGCCGCCGGCGGCGCTACGGCGCGCGAATTCTGCACCATCACCGTGACCGACGGTATTGCCATGGGCCATGCCGGCATGCGGTCCTCATTGCCGTCGCGTGAAGTGATCGCCGATTCCATCGAGTTGACGGTGCGCGGTCATTCCTACGACGCGCTGATCGGCGTCGCCGGCTGCGACAAATCCCAGCCCGGTATGATGATGGCGATGTGCCGGCTTAATGTGCCTTCGATTTTCATCTACGGCGGCTCCATCCTGCCAGGTACGTTCAAAGGCAAGCCGGTCACCATTCAGGACGTGTACGAGGCCGTTGGCCGGCATTCGGTCGGCGCCATGTCTGATGCCGACCTCGACGTTCTCGAGCAACATGCATGTCCGTCGGCCGGCGCCTGCGGCGCGCAATTCACCGCCAACACAATGGCCACCGTCTCGGAAGCGATGGGGCTTGCGCTGCCCTATTCGGCGGGAGCACCGGCGCCCTACGAAATCCGGGACAAATTCTGCATGCTGGCAGGCGAGATGATCGTCGATTTGATCGTCAAAAATATCCGCCCGCGCGACATCGTCACCCGCAAAGCGCTGGAGAACGCCGCGGCCGTCGTTGCCGCCACCGGCGGCTCAACCAACGCGGCATTGCATCTGCCGGCCATCGCCAACGAGTGCGGCATCGATTTTGATCTCTTCGATGTCGCCGAAGTCTTCAAAAGAACACCCTATATCGCGGATTTGAAACCGTCCGGCCGCTATGTCGCCAAAGATATGTTTGAAGCTGGCGGTATTCCGCTTTTGCTGAAAACTTTGCTCGACCACGGCTTCCTGCACGGCGACTGTCTGACCGTTACCGGTCGGACCCTGGCCGAGAACCTCAAATCGGTGAAGTGGAACCAAGACCAGGACGTGGTTCGTCCGGCCAACAAGCCGATCCTGCCGACCGGCGGTGTGATTGGCCTCAAGGGCAACCTCGCTCCTGACGGTGCGATCGTAAAGGTCGCCGGCATGGAGGGCCTGAAATTCTCCGGACCGGCGCGCTGCTTCGACGGCGAAGAAGCCTGTTTCGAGGCGGTTAAAAATAAAAAGTACAAGGAAGGCGACGTGCTGGTGATCCGTTATGAAGGCCCGAAGGGCGGGCCCGGCATGCGTGAGATGCTCTCGACCACGGCCGCGCTGTACGGCCAAGGCATGGGTAACAAGGTCGCGCTGATCACCGACGGCCGTTTCTCCGGCGCAACCCGCGGCTTCTGCGTCGCCCATATCGGACCGGAAGCGGCCATGGGCGGGCCGATCGCGCTTTTGCGCGACGGCGACGTCATCGAGCTCGATGCCGAGAAGGGGTCGTTGAACGTCAAGCTGACGGCGGGCGAACTCGAGAGCCGCGCGCGCGCATGGAAGCCGCCTGCCGGCGAATACACCTCTGGTTATCTGTGGAAATACGCTCAGCAGGTAGGATCGGCCCGTCTCGGCGCCGTTACCCACCCGGGCGGATCGGTCGAGAAGGCGTGCTATGCGGACATTTAAAGGGATACTTCCTGCTGCCGGTATTTTGGTAGCGGCGCTTTGCGGTTTTGCGAGCGGACCCCTGTTCGCGTTTGACGGGACGACCACTCCGAACACGGCTTTACTTTCGCCCAGCGACGGAATGCGTGGAGCACCACCAACCGCGCCGGATGCAAGCGATAAAGCCAAGACGCTGACGGCGTTGCAATATGCAGCCGACCAAGGTCGCCTTGTCGCGCAATGGAAGGTCGGTCGAATGTACGCGATCGGCGACGGCGTCCCGCAGGATGACCAGCGCGCCTTCGACTATTTCAGCCAGATCGCCAATGCGCATCCGGATGAGCCGCCGGGCACGCCGCAGGCGCGCATGGTGGCCAATGCTTTCGTCGCGCTCGGCCACTACTATCTCAAAGGCATTCCGAATTCGTCGGTGGTGTCCGATCCGGCGCGCGCACGCGAGATGTTTGCCTATGCCGCGTCATATTTCGGTGACGCTGACGCGCAATATCAATTGGGTCGGCTCTATCTCGATGGGACACCGAGCGATCCGCTCCAGGCGGCACGCTGGTTCCAGCTCTCGGCGAGCAAAGGCGATTGCCGCGCCGAGGCAGTGCTTGGCGATTTGCTTTTCCAGGGGCAAAGGGTGCCGCGCCAGGCCGCGCGCGGCTTGATGTGGCTCACGCTCAGCAAGGATTGCGCCGGACCGGAAGAAACCTGGGTCAAGCCGCTCTACGACAACGCGTTTCATCGCGCGAACGACGATGAGCGGGCTATGGCGTTGGTCTATCTGGAAAACTGGCTGAAGCGCCGGCGCGAATAGATCGCCTGATTGCTCAAATGTGGTAGGCGGTGCGAAAGCCGCCCCAGTGCTTGCCGAAGACGCGTATCGGCGCGTCGATCTCGCGCATGATGATGGTAACGCCGTTGCCCATATCGCGTGGATAGACTTGGATGACATAGGGGCGCACGTTGCGCCCGGCGGCTAATCCGGCGCGATCGTCAAAAATCCTACGATTCCGCGCATGGGCGGTATTCCAATTCCTTTCGCCCGGACGCTGCGCATGAGAATATTTGCGGTTGTGAACCGGCAAATAGCCATTTCGATCGACGGCGGCGCAGAAAATCATGCGTGGATCGGCTAGCAACGCTTCCTGAATGGTCGGCAGAACCTCTTCCAGCGCCGATAGAAAACGGGTGCGATGTTGCATCGGATCCGTGCCTTCGATCGGAATGTACTCGTTGTCGAACAAATCATCCTGCGTCAGTTTCCCTTTCTCGATAAGCTCCTCGAGCGCGCGCGAAACCTGGTTTGCCGTGTCGATGGCCCGCCATATGATTTCCCGGTTTTCCTCGCGGATCGATCCAAGCTTTCGCTCAAGCGCCGCCCGCGCCGACGAGCCCATTTCGGAAAACTCAAAGTGAAGACCAAGCGGAGAACGACCGGCAAGCCGAACGCGTACGGAACCGATACCGTGAACATCGGCGTTGAGAATGGCGCCGATGGCCAGGAGAGCGATATCGGGGACCTCTGCGAGTCTGACCAGCATGCCACCTTCGGAGAGGTCGGCCGTTTGCCCGACTAGCCGTGCATTCGGCGTCTGCAATTCAACGGCGATTTCACAGGGCAGGCGGTCGTGCCGCCGGCGGTCGCCGGCCTCGGTTTGTCGCAGGAAGATCGTCATCCGCATCTTGAGCTTTTCCGCCAGCGTGATGACTCCTTGCCCGTGTTGTTCGACGGACTTGCCGCGCGCGTTCGCGCTGGCGGCCGCTTCGCGGATTTCGGCAGCGCCTTCCGATACGACGTCGGTAAAGCGCAAACTTTCATTGGCATTGCGCGCCACGGCGCTCGTCGCCCCGTTCTGCTGTTGCACGGCAGTAGCGACGCTGGCGAACAGCGGCTGAAGAACCTTGATCACCTCGGTGATTTGCTGAACAGCATCGAAGCAATCTGCCGCGTCACTCTGCAACGCATCGATTTTCTGCGAAATCTCCTCGGTAGCCTTTTGCGTTTCCTGCGACAGTTTCTTTACTTCGGATGCGACCACGGCGAAGCCACGGCCGGCCTCGCCAGCGCGCGCTGCTTCGATAGTGGCGTTAAGCGCGAGCAGATTGGTCTGTCGCGCAACCGTGGAAATCAAATTCAAAACATTGCCAATCTCGGTTGATGACCGCTTCAAGCCTTCGACGCCGCGCCCGGCGAGCGTGGCCGAGTCGTTAGCTTGGATCGTAAGATCGTCGGCTTTGCGAACCTGAAAGCCGATATCGTCGGAGGAGCGCGCGAGCTCTTCAATTGCCGCGGCAAGCTGCGTCAAGTCACGGCTGGCGCTGGCGGCCTGCTTCACCAGGCCATCGGTCTTTTGCGTGATTCTTTCGGTGGCGGAAGCCGAATCTTCGGCCTCGCGGCAAACGACCTCGCAGGCCTGGTGAACCGCGCGGATCATGCCGCCGAGATCGGCCTCCAAGAGATTGATAGTCTCGCGGATGCTGTCGAGCTGTATGTGTTGCTCTTGCGCTGCGGTCACCGGAGCGGGGGCCGCCGTCTGGCGCGCAGTTTCGTCAGCGCGTTCCGTACGCTTTGCGAAAAGCCATTGCATCGGCGGGGCAGTCGCTCGGGTAGCCTATCGCTCGGGCAGCCCGCGCAGTCTTGTCCGGTACAGTGAATATTCGGTTAAGGCCGACTTAGCTCTTCCGGCTAGCTCCTTGATATTGACATAGGAATGCCAGCGTCGCCCTCGGAGATATTCAGCTCCGACCGGCCGCATCGATTGCAAGATCAAGCCAAACCGGCACGTGATCCGACGGCTTTTCCCACGTCCGCACGTGACGGTCGATACCGACTTCGGTCAATCGGTCGGCGGCCTCGGGGGAGAGCAGCATGTGATCGATGCGGATGCCGTTGTTCTTCTGCCAAGCACCCGCCTGATAGTCCCAGAAGGTGTAGAGGCCGCCATCGTCGGTGGTGGCACGGACAGCGTCGGTCAGTCCGAGACTCATCAGCGTGCGAAATTCCGCGCGGGTTTGCGGCAGGAACAATGCGTCTGCGACCCAACTTTGCGGATTGCGGGCGTCAGCGGCCTCCGGAATGACATTGAAATCGCCGGCGAGGATGAGCGGTTCTCCAAGCGACAGCCGATCGTGAGCGTAAGCGAAGAGCCGCTTCATCCAGCCGATCTTGTACGAATATTTTTCGGTGTCCGGCGGATTGCCGTTGGGCAGGTAGATGCTGGCGACCCGCAATGCACCTTTCGCCGTCGAAATCACCGCCTCGATGAACCGCGCGTGATCATCGGTATGATCGCCGGGCAGTCCGTTGCTCACTTCGTCAAATGGATATCTTGAGAGCAGTGCCACGCCGTTGAAGGTCTTCTGGCCATGGACGGCGAGGTTGTAGCCGAGCGACTCGAACGCCTCGCGCGGAAACGCATCGTCGACGCATTTCGTTTCCTGCAAACAGACAATGTCGGGCTTGCGCTCGGCGAGCCAGGTCAGCGCCGAGTCGAGCCGCTGCTTGATCGAGTTGACGTTCCAGGTGGCGATGCGCACAGGCCGCGCCCTGTCTCGGAATCGCTAGAGCGCAAAGCTCGTGCCGCAACCGCAGGACGCGGTGGCTTTCGGATTGTTCACCTTGAAGGAAGACCCGATCAAATCGTCGACGAAATCGATCTCAGACCCGGCCATGTAATCGAGTGAGATTGGATCGATCAACACCGTCGCGCCCGCCCGCTCAATCACCACGTCGTCATCCGCCTTGGCCCGTTCCGTGCCGAATTTGTACTGAAAGCCGGAACACCCGCCGCCCTCGACGCTGACGCGCAGCATGGTGCCGGCCGGCTCTTTGCTGAGGATCTCGCCGATCTGGCGGGCGGCGCGCTCGGTGACGGTGACGTTGATTGGCATAATAGTCTCCTGCCGGGCCATTCGCGCATTGCCACGGCAACACCGGATAGGTAAGTGCACAAACGGCTAAGGTCAATTGTGGGCAGGACCCAGGCGATGATCGTCCCTCACGCGCGCGCGCCTTATGCCTGCGACCCGGAGCAAAGTCGCGGCCGGCTTCATCCGGAGCCCGCCAGCAGGGCCCGTAGCCCGTTTCGCCGGGACTGCGACCGCATCATCCATACGACGGCGTTTCGCCGGCTCAAGCACAAAACACAGGTGTTCGTATTCGACGAGGGCGATCATTATCGAACGCGTCTCACCCATACGCTTGAGGTCGCGCAAGTCGCCCGCGCACTCGCACGCTCGCTGGCGCTGGATGAGGATTTGGCCGAGGCGCTGGCACTCGCGCACGATCTGGGCCACCCGCCGTTCGGGCATGCCGGCGAGCGGGCGCTGGAGGAGTGCTTGCGCGGTTTCGGCGGCTTCGATCATAACGCTCAAACCTTGCGCGTGGTGACGGCATTGGAACGCCGCTATCCGACTTTCGACGGCCTCAACCTCACCTGGGAGACGCTCGAAGGGCTGGTCAAACATAACGGGCCGCTGACGGACCGCGCCGGAAATCCGCTCGAGCGCTATCGCGCGTATGGCGTTCCGGAGACAATCCGGGAGTATGTCCGCCAGCAGGACCTGCAATTGTGGAGCTTTCCAAGCGTCGAGGCTCAGGTGGCCGCGTTTGCCGACGATATCGCCTACGATGCCCACGACATCGATGACGGGCTACGCGCCGAATTGTTCGCGCTTGACGATATTGCCACCGTCACCTTGCCGGGCCGGATTCTCGCCGATATCCGCGCGGCGTTTCCCACGCTTGATCCAAGCCGCGCGGTCCACGAGTTTATTCGTCGCTTAATCGGTCTTTTGATCGAAGATCTTGTCGTTGAGACCAAGCGCCGGCTTGCTGCTTTGGCACCCGCCTCGGCCGACGACGTGCGCACTGCACCTTCGGGAGTGGCCGGGTTTTCGCCGGCGATCGCCGAGGCGGAACGGTCGATCAAAAGCTTTCTCGAAACACGGATGTATCGTCACGCTCGCGTCCAACGCGTCATGAACGAAGCCGCCGGCGTGGTGCGCGATCTTTTCGGCCGCTACACCGCGCATCCGGGCGATCTCCCGGCGGAATGGCAGGAACGCCTTGCCGGTGCCGACGGTGCGGCGCGCGCGCGCCGCACCGCCGACTTCATCGCCGGGATGACCGACCGTTTCGCGCTCGCCGAGCATGCGCGGCTTTTTGACTCGACCCCGGAATTGCGTTAGGCGCGCGGCACACCGGCTTGGTGACCGGATTTGATCGTTCATGGCTGCGCACAACGTTTTCTCCGTAATGCTCGACCGCGTGCGCAACGCAAGCGACGCACTGGTTGCGGCGGGTGTGTTGCCGGCCGGTATCGATCTGTCGCGGGTGACGGTCGAGCCGCCGCGCGATCCGACCCACGGCGACATGGCAACCAACGTGGCAATGGTGCTGGCCAAGGAAGCCGGCAAGAAACCGCGCGTGTTGGCCGAAGCGTATGCCGAGAGGCTACGTGCCGATGAGCTCATCGCCAAAGTCGATGTCGCGGGGCCCGGCTTCATCAATCTCACGCTCAAACCCTCGGCCTGGCTCGGCGCGCTCCGCAGCGCCGTTCAACACGGCTCGGATTTCGGCAAGAACGATCTCGGGCGCAGCGCAACGGTCAACGTCGAATATGTGTCGGCGAACCCTACCGGCCCGATGCATGTCGGCCACGGCCGCGGCGCCGTATTCGGCGACGCACTGGCGAATTTGCTCGAATTCGCGGGTTTCAAAGTCACCCGCGAATACTACGTCAACGATGCCGGCGCGCAGGTCGACGTGCTCGCGCGTTCGGCTTATCTGCGTTATCGTGAAGCGCTCGGCGAGGACATCGGCGCCATCCCTGAAGGTCTTTATCCCGGTGAATACCTTCGACCGGTTGGAAGCATACTCGCTACAGAATTCGGCGACGCGCTGACCAAAATGCGGGAGGATCAATGGCTGCCGATCGTGCGGGATGAAGCGATCAAGCAAATGATGGCGACGGTCCGCGACGATCTCGCCTCACTCAATATCGCCCACGAGGTTTTCTTTTCCGAGCGATCGCTCATCTACGGGAACGTCGATCAGGTTGCCGCGACGATCGAATGGCTGCGGATGCGCGGTCATGTTTACGAGGGCCGGTTGCCGCCGCCGAGAGGCGCACTGCCGGAGGATTGGGAAGATCGCGAGCAGACGCTGTTCCGCTCGACCGCCTTCGGCGACGACGTCGACCGTCCGCTGAAGAAATCCGACGGTTCCTATACCTATTTCGCCTCCGATATCGCTTATCATCGCAGCAAGTTGGAGCATGGCTTTCACACGTTGATCGATATTTGGGGCGCCGACCACGGCGGCTACATCAAGCGCATGCAGGCGGCGGTCGCCGCGCTCAGCGATGGCAAAGCCGAGCTAGACGTCAAGCTCGTTCAACTGGTGAAGCTTTTGCGCGGCGGCGAACCGGTGAAAATGTCGAAGCGGGCAGGGGAGTTCGTCACGCTACGCGAAGTCGTGGATGAGGTCGGCCGCGACGCCGTCCGCTTCATGATGCTGTTTCGCAAGAACGATGCGCCGCTCGATTTCGACCTCGCCAAGGTGATCGAACAGTCGCGCGACAACCCGGTTTTCTACGTGCAGTACGCCCACGCGCGCGGCCACTCGGTGTTCCGCAACGCCCGCGAGGCGTTTTCCGATCTACCTTCCGACGTTAAAGGGTGGCTTGAAGCGGCGAATACGGAACTGCTTTCCGATCCCGCGGAACTCGCTTTGATGCGGCAAATCGCGCTCTATCCGCGGGTCATCGAAGGGGCGGCCGTGGCCCACGAACCGCACCGAATTGCGTTTTATTTGTTTGATTTAGCCAGCGAATTTCATGCTTTGTGGACGCAAGGAACCGCATCGCCACATTTACGCTTCATTATCCAGAATGATCGAGAACTGACCTTGGCCCGCCTTGTGCTTGTACAAGGTGTGGTCGCAGTACTTGCAGCGGGACTCGCGATCCTTGGCGTCGGGGCGCCGGACGAGATGCGATAGTTCCCGTTAATGCCGCCGGGACGCGGCAACACGGTCGCAGGGAATTGCTGTTCGCTATAGCGTGTCCTTCTGAGTCGGAGCTTGGGCCGATGGCCGATGACAATTTCCGCTCTTATCGCAGCCGCGATCCGTTTCCGCGGGATGAAGCCGACCGCGCTGCGGGCGACCCCGGGGATCCGCTCGCCGAGTTGGCGCGGCTGATTGGGCAGACCGATCCCTATGCCGAGGCTCATCGCGACGACGCGCACACCTCCGCTCGCCCGCAAGCGTCAGCGCCGGACGAGCCCGAGCAAGACTGGGCCGCGGACGAAGGTCACGCGGAAGACGAAGCCGATGATCGTTACGCGCCGCCGCCGCGCGAGCCACGATACGATGACGAACATCCCTCCAGCGGACGATATTATTCGGGAGCAGCGCGCAATTTTGACGGCTTTCGCGACCAACCCGAAAGCAATTATCGCGACGAGTCAGTGCCGGCATTGCGACCGCGGGAGCTGCCGGCCTACGCCGCTTCGGACCACGAAGAAGACTTCGCCGAAGCGGATCGCGAAGGCGAGGAATCATACGAGCAGGATCATGACGACTATTACGATGATCGCCAGGCGCCGCGTCGGCGCGGCCCCGTTGTCGTCGTCATGGCGGTTCTTGGCTTGGCGGTGATCGGCACCGCCGGCGCCTTCGCCTATCGCACCATGTTCGGCGGATCGATGCTGCCGACGCTTCCGCCCATCATCAAGGCGAGCAATGGCCCGAACCGCATTACGCCAAGTTCCAGCGCGCCCGCAGCCAATCAAACCGAGACGGCGATGGCCAGTTCCGGCGCGGCTGAGACCCTCGTCCCTCGCGAGGAACAGCCGGTCAGCATTGAACCGCCCAAGACGCCTCCGCGCGTGATCTCAAGCATTCCGGTTGTCGGCGGACAAAACATGCAGCCCGGCAGCATGACAGTCGGGCAGGCTCCGGCCGGCATGGCAACCGGTGCTCCGTCGTCGTCGCCCTGGCCACCGCCGCCGCCGATGCAGAATACAGCGCCCATGTCGGCACCGACGGCGGTGTCCGTACCGGAACCGACTGGAGCATCCGCTGCTCCTGCTCCCATGCCCGCGCAGACGGCGGCCCAACCGAGGCGTATTCACACCGTCACCATTCGGTCGGATCAAGCCGCATCGGCGGATGCGTCCGCGGCGATGCCGCCGCAGTCTCCCGCGCCGGCGGCCGCGTCCCCGCCGCGCGCAGCGCCGCATCCGACGGCAACTGCGCCTAGGCCGAGCGTTACTGCGAGCACACCGGCGGGTAATGCGCCACTATCGATCGTGCCGGATGGCCGCGGCGGCGCTCCAGCATCCGCAGTACGCGCACCGGCGACCACCCGGCCGGTATCGATTGCCAGTGCTGGCCCTGCTCCTGAAGCTGCGACGGCTCGGGGCGGTCGCTATGCCGTGCAAGTCACCTCTCAGCGCAGCGAAGCCGAGGCTCAAGCCTCTTTCCGCGAGCTGCGCGCTAAATTTCCCAATCTGCTCGGTGGACGTGAGCCAATCATCCGGCGCGCCGATCTCGGCGCCAAGGGTACTTATTATCGCGCACTGGTTGGGCCGTTCGCCTCGGCGGAGCAAGCCGCGGAAATGTGCAGCGGGCTAAAGGCTGCGGGCGGCAATTGTCTGGTGCAGAAAAACTAACGCTGGCGCTGTGCTTGACCCTGATGCCGGCCGCGCGCTAAGCGCCCGCAGTGCGCGCATTCATTACCGGCGTTGCCGGACCTGAGCTTTCGAACAACGAGCGGGCATTTCTCCGCGACGCGCAGCCGTGGGGTTTGATCCTTTTCCAGCGCAATGTCACGGCACCTGAATCGGTTAAACGACTGATCGGAGAGGCGCGCTCGGTGCTCGGTCGTGAGGCCCCCGTGCTCATCGATCAGGAGGGCGGGCGGGTGCAGCGTCTTGGTCCGCCGCATTGGCCAGCCTATCCAGCGGGGGCTGCCTACGGCGCGATCTACGACCGGGATCGGCAACAGGGGTTGGCGGCGGCGCGGTCGGGCGCCCGCCTGATCGCGGCGGACCTCGCGGCACTCGGTATCGACGTGAATTGCATTCCGATCGCGGACGTGCTGGTTGCCGGCGCCGACCCCGTGGTCGGAGACCGCGCTTATGGCCATGATCCCGGCAAGGTCGCCGCCATTGCGGCTGCAATCGCGCAAGGGCTGTTGGAGGGAGGGGTGTTGCCGGTGCTCAAGCATCTGCCCGGCCACGGCCGGGCGACGGCTGACAGTCATGCCCGGCTTCCGGTTGTGGACACTGATCGGCCCACTTTGGAAGCCACTGATTTTGCGGCTTTTCGGCCGTTGGCGGCGTTGCCGTTGGGGATGACCGCCCATGTTGTGTTTACAGCGATCGACCCTATCGCCCCGGCTACCGTTTCACCAACTATAGTGCGGGAGGTGATTCGTGATTCGATTGGTTTTAAGGGCCTCCTGATGAGCGACGACATCTCCATGGGAGCGCTTGCGGGATCGATTGCGGAGCGCTGCCGCGCGGCGATCGGGGCCGGTTGTGACGTGGTGCTTCACTGCAACGGCGAGATGGCAGAGATGATTGCCGTTGCAGCCGCCGCACCTGTTCTCGCCGATGAGGCCGCGCGGCGCGCCGCGGCCGCTCTCGCCGCCAAGCGGCAGGCCGACGCGATCGATCCTGCCGCGGGCCGCAACGACTTCCTCAAACTCATGGCCGGCGTATGGCAGCCGCCGCAATCCAACGCATGACGCCAGACGATTTCCAATTCGTAGCCGAGTTTCCGGAACGGGCGGCCGACGAGCCTGCCCTGGTGATTGATGTCGAGGGTTTCGAAGGCCCGCTCGACTTGCTGCTGATGCTCGCGCGCCAGCAAAAAGTCGATCTCGCTAAAATCTCGATACTGGCGCTGGCCGACCAATATCTCGCCTTCATCGAGGAAGCGCGCAAGCTGCGGCTCGAACTTGCCGCTGATTATTTGGTGATGGCGGCATGGCTCGCTTACTTGAAGTCGCGCCTGCTTCTGCCCGATCAGCACGAGCCCGACGGCATGAGCGCCGAGGATATGGCGACGGCGCTCGCACAACGCCTGCGCCGCCTGGAAGCAATCCGTCAGGTTGCCGAGCAGTTGCTCAATCGGCCGCAACTTGGCCGGCAGGTTTTCGCCCGTGGGCTGCCGGAGCCGATCGCCGAAATTAAAAAGCCGGAATGGTCGGCGACGCTGTACGACCTCCTTTCAGCATATGCCGGCCGGCGCCAGACGCAGGCCCGCTCGTTCGTTCGCATGCCCAAGCGCACGGTGTGGTCGTTGGCGGAGGCGCGCGCCGCGGTCGAACGTCTCATCGGGCAGGCGATCGACTGGTGCGTGCTCGACGAGTTTCTGATCGCCTATATGGTTGAGCCATCGCTGGCAGCGACGGTGCGCGCCTCCAGTTTCGCTGCAACACTCGAGCTGGTGCGCGAAGGCCGTATGGAAGTGCATCAACATGCGGCATTTGCTCCGCTCTATGTCCGTAAGCGGCTGGATCAAGGCGAGTCAGGGGCTGAGACGCAATTGGGAGATCGATGAGGGGGAAACCGGAATGAGGACGAGCGTGGCAAAGATGCGGGTGATCGAAGGCAATAAGAAGGATACGGAAGAGCGCGCCGAGGAATTGCGCATACTCGAAGCTTTGTTGTTCGCCGCCGACGAGCCGCTCGACGAGAAAGTATTGGCCGCGCGCTTGCCGGCCGGCGTCGATGCGCACGCGTTGCTCACGCAGCTGCAAAAGGAATACGCCCCGCGCGGCGTCAATCTCGTTCGCGTTGGCGGCAAATGGTCGCTGCGAACGGCCAGCGACCTCGCCTGGCTGTTGACGCGCGAGATGGCGGTGACGCGGAAACTATCGCGCGCCGCCATCGAAACATTGGCGATCGTCGCCTACCACCAGCCGGTTACGCGCGCCGAGATCGAGGACATTCGCGGCGTCACCACCTCGAAAGGTACGCTCGATGTGCTGCTGGAAACCGGCTGGGTCCGCTTGCGCGGCCGCCGCAAGGCGCCCGGCCGGCCGGTGACTTACGGCACCAGCGAAGCTTTCATGTCGCATTTCGGCCTGGATGCGCTTACCGACTTGCCCGGTCTCGATGAACTGAAAGGGGCCGGCTTGATTGAGCAATCGCTGCCCGCCGGCTTCAGCGTGCCGGTGCCGTCGGACGATCCCGCATTGCGGGACGATGAGGACCCGCTGGAACCGGGCGATCTCGATTTAGGATTGACCCCCCGGGCCGATCGGATCGAGGAATAAGCCCAGTTTCTCAAGCTGGACGTTGAAGTTAACTGCGGCGTGACGGCGCTCGCCGTTGCGCTTGTTTTTGGCCCTCCCGACGCCTAGTTTTGCAGTTAAAGTCGCAGTCTCGCCCGGGCGCTGCTGCGGACGGAGGAGTTTATGGGTTCTCTTAGCATCTGGCATTGGTTGATCGTCGGTGCCGTCCTGCTGCTGGTATTCGGCGGGCGCGGCAAGATTTCCGAAATGATGGGCGACGTTGCCAAGGGCATCAAAGCCTTCAAGAAGGGCATGTCCGAGGAGGACGCCGACGCCAAGTCCGAAGCGCCGGTCAAGTCCATCGACCATCAAGCGGCCGGCGAACGGCGCGCTGACACCCAGAGCAAGGTCGGCGGCACGCTCTCCTAGCCGGCTTTCGCGCCAGCGGATATTCGACCGGCGGTTGACGTGGATGGCGGTTGAGCCGGGGAGTTTCCATGTTCGATATCTCTTGGACCGAGTTCCTGCTGATCGGCGTGGTCGCGCTGATTGTGATCGGGCCAAAAGAGTTGCCGGCGGTGTTGCGGACGCTTGGCCAATACACCCGCAAAATCCGCAGCATGGCCTCGGATTTCCAGAATCAGTTTCAGGAGGCGATGCGCGAAGCAGAGATGGCCGACCTCAAGAAGGAGGTTGAGAACATCGCGACCGACATCAAGCAATACAATCCGCTCAAGGATATGCACGCCGATCTGGAAGCGGCAGGTAAGGATATTCAGACGTCGATCGAGAAACCGGCCTCTGCCGATGTCGTCGCCACTGCGACCGGCCCGGTCGCTCCGGAATCCGTTGCCGAGGCTGCTCCGGCACTTTCCGCACCCGTGGAGTCCGTACCCGTGGAGAATGTCGGACCGGGCGAAAGCGAAATCGCGGCGGCGGCCGCAGGTCCGGTTATGCCAGAGTCGGCGGAAGCCGCGATAGACCCGGTAACGAGGCGCGCCGGATGAGCCGCGAGGACGAAGAAAAACAGATCGAGGCGACCAAAGCGCCGCTGATGGATCATCTGATCGAGTTGCGCGGTCGGCTGATCAAGGCGATCGCCGCTTTCGCGCTCGCTTCAATCGTCTGTTTCTTCTTCGCCAAATTTATTTTCAATGTACTCACCTGGCCGTATCTGTGGGTTGCCGGCGCGGAATCGAAATTCATCTACACCGGGCTGCTTGAATACTTTGTCGTGCAGCTCAAGCTCGCGCTGTTCGGCGCGGCGTTCATTTCGTTTCCGATTGTGGCGTCGCAGATCTATATGTTCGTTGCGCCGGGGCTTTATCGCAACGAGCGCAACGCCTTTCTGCCGTATCTGATCGCGACGCCGATCTTCTTTTTGCTCGGCTCGATGGTGGTCTACTTCCTGGTGTGGCCGATGCTGGCGCGCTTTTCGCTCAGCATGCAGCAGTTCGGCGGGCCGGGTCAGGCGACCATCGAGCTGTTGCCGAAAGTGCAGGACTATCTCGGCTTGATGATGAAGCTGGTGCTGGCCTTCGGCATCGCCTTTCAGTTGCCGGTGATCCTGACGCTGCTCGGCCGGGTCGGCATCATCACCTCGGCCCAGCTCAAATCGAAGCGCCGGTACTTTATCGTCATTGCGTTCGTGATCGCAGCGATCCTCACCCCGCCGGACGTGCTCAGCCAGATGTCGCTTGCGCTACCGCTGGTCGCTCTTTACGAGGGCTCGGTCTGGTCGGTGCGGTGGGTGGAGAAGCGCGCGGCGGCGGATCGCGCGGCCGAAGCTGCGGCAGCGGCATCGAAGCCCGCGGAATAATTGGCGTCTATAATGTTATTGACGCACGTTTATGATTCGTCATGGCCGGGCTTGTCCCGGCCATCCACGTCTTTACCTGCGTAAACCAAGACGTGGATGCCCGGCATGAAGCCGGGCATGACGGTTGTGGATTTGAGCCAATGCACGACATCCGCTTCATCCGCGACAATCCGCAAGCCTTCGACCGCGCGCTTGCGCGGCGCGGGCTTGAACCGCAGGCGCAGCGGCTGATCGCGCTCGACGAGACGCGGCGGGGAAAAATCCTGGCGCTGGAGAAAGCGCAGGCGCGTCGCAACGAAGCATCGAGGCTCATCGGCGCGGCGAAGAAAAGCAACGAAGAGGACATCGCGCAGGCGTTGATGGCCGAGGTCGCGGAGCTCAAGGAATCCTTTCCGAAAATGGAGGCCGACGAAAAGGCGGCTTCCAAGGCGCTCGACGACGCGCTCGCGGAAATTCCCAATCTGCCGTTCGACGAAGTGCCCGATGGCAAGAGCGCCGACGACAACATTGAGCATCATCGCTTCGGCGCGAAGCGCGACTATTCATTCAAGCCGAAGCAGCATTTCGATCTCGGCGAAGCGCTCGGCCAGATGGATTTCGAGACCGCGGCGAAACTATCCGGCGCGCGCTTTGTGGTTTTGAAGAGGGGTCTCGCCCGTCTCGAACGCGCGCTCGGCCAGTTCATGCTCGATGTGCATACGAGTGAGCCGCACAATTACACCGAAGTCGCGCCGCCGTTATTGGTACGGGATGAAGTGATGTTTGGGACGGCGCAGCTGCCAAAGTTTGAAAACGATCAATTCTCCACGATACCCCG
>JASHSY010000380.1 GCA_030040825.1 Xanthobacteraceae bacterium | reverse complement strand
GACCTCCCCCTCAAGGGGGGAGGTGATGAGAGCGTGCATTCCTCATTGGAGCGTCGCAGGCCATGATGAAGTTCACTTTCGCCTGGCTCAAGGAGCACCTCGACACCGATCGCTCGCTTGGCGAGGTCGCCGACAAGCTCACCATGATTGGACTTGAAGTCGAGCGCATCGAGGATAAAGCCAAGCTCTACGCGCCGTTCGTCATTGCGCGCGTCACCGAGGCGAAGCAGCATCCCAACGCCGACCGGCTGCGTGTCTGTATGGTCGACACCGGCAGCGGCGATCCAATCCAGGTCGTCTGCGGCGCGCCGAACGCGCGCGCCGGTATGAAGGGCGTGTTCGTGCCGCCGGGTGCGTACATCCCGGGCAAGGATATGACGCTGCAGGTCGGCACCATCCGCGGCGTTGAGAGCCGCGGCATGCTGGTGTCGGAGTTCGAATTGCAACTATCCGATAATCACGAAGGCGTTATCGAATTGCCGGACGACGCCCCGGTCGGCAAAAGCTTCGCGCACTATGCCGGCATCGACGATCCGGTGGTCGAAATCAATCTGACGCCGAACCGGTCCGATTGCACTGCGGTGCACGGCATCGCCCGCGACCTCGCCGCCGCGGACATGGGCACGTTCAAAGATCCCGGTATCAAGGCGGTGAAAGGCGAATTTCCCTGTCCGGTTGCGGTGAAGATCGAAGCGTCGGAACTATGTCCGGCCTTTGCGCTGCGGCTCATACGCGGCGTCAAGAACGGGCCGTCGCCGGATTGGCTGCAACGCCGCCTCACCGCGATTGGGCTGCGCCCGATCAACGCTCTGGTCGATATCACGAACTTCATCACTTACGATCGCGGCCGCCCGCTGCATGTGTTCGACGCCGCCAAAGTGCGCGGCGATCTCACCGTGCGGCGCGCCCGCCCCGGCGAGACGCTGACCGCGCTCGACGGCAAGACCTACACGCTCGACGACACGGTCTGCGTGATCGCCGACGAGACGGGCGTAGAATCGCTGTCCGGGATCATGGGCGGCGAAAAGACGGGCTGCTCGGAGGCGACCACCGACGTGCTGATCGAGTCGGCGCTTTGGGAACCAAAAAATATTTCGCAGAGCGGGCGCAAGCTCGGCATCAATTCCGACGCGCGTTATCGTTTCGAGCGCGGCGTCGATCCGGCTTTCATGCTGCCTGGGCTCGAGCTTGCGAGCCAAATGGTTCTCGATCTCTGCGGCGGGACGCCGTCGCTGGCCACCGTCGCCGGCAGCGCCGAAGCACCCGAACGCGTCATCGATTTTCCGGTGTCCGAACTCAAGCGACTGGCCGGCTTCACCGTTCCGCTGCCGGAAATGCGCCGGGTATTGGAACGGCTTGGCTTTTTCGTCGCCGGCCAAGGCGAGCGGGTGAAAGTCGCAGTGCCGTCGTGGCGGCCGGACGTGCAAAGCAAGGCCGACGTGGTCGAGGAAATCGTCCGCATTCTCGGTATCGACCGCGTGCCGCCGACGCCGTTCGAGCGCGGTGAGGCGCCGCGCAAGCCGGTCCTCACACCGATCCAGACCCGCACGCGGAAGGCCAAGCGGGCGCTGGCGGCACGCGATTTGATCGAAGCGGTCACCTGGTCGTTCGTTCCGCACCAGCAGGCCGAGTTGTTCGGCGGCGGCAAGCCCGAACTTGCGCTAGCCAATCCGATCGCGGCGGAGTTGTCGGACATGCGGCCAAGTCTCATTCCCGGCCTCGTTGCGGCCGCGCAGCGAAATGCCGACCGCGGTTTTGCCGACGTCGCTTTGTTCGAAGTCGGTCAGATTTTTCGCAGCGATCAGCCTGCCGATCAGTTCACCGCCGCCGCCGGTATCCGGCGTGCGCTGGCCAAGCCCTCCGGTATCGGCCGGCATTGGCAGAAGCGCGACGGCGAGGTCGATGCGTTCGATGTCAAAGCCGATGCACTTGCCGTGCTTACCGCCGCCGGTGCGCCGGCGACGGCGCTGCAAATCGCGGCGGGAGCGCCGGGCTGGTTTCATCCCGGCCGCTCGGGGACAATCCAGATCGGTCCGCAGAACGTGCTCGGCTATTTCGGCGAACTGCATCCGGGCGCGCTTGAGGCGCTCGATGCCGATGGGCCGCTGGCCGCTTTCGAGGTTATATTGGAGCGGATTCCGGAGCAGAAAAAAAAGCCGACGCGGTCCAAGCCCACGCTCGAATTGTCGCCGTTCCAGCCGGTCGAGCGCGATTTCGCCTTCGTGGTCGAGCAGAGTGTGAAGGCTGCCGATCTCGTGCGTGCCGCGCTCGGTGTCGATCGCAAGCTGATTACCGGCGTGACCGTCTTCGATGTTTACGAGGGCAAAGGCATCGAGCCGGGCAAGAAATCGATTGCGATCGCCGTCACCATTGTGCCACGCGACAAGACCATGACCGATGCCGAGATCGAGGCGTTGGCGGGGAAAATCGTCGCCGAGGTCGGCAAACGCACCGGCGGGGTGCTGCGCGCGTAATTCGCGTGGCTTTCAAATCCTCGGCTGTCGCAGGTTGCGCTTGAGCGTCGCCCTTGGCGCCGGCGGCGGCTCTTTGAAAGCGCCGATGTGATGCAGCGCGGCGTTGGCGGCGCGCTCGCCCGATTCCCAAGCGCCGCCGACCGTACCCCACAGAGTTTCGTGGACTGCCTCGCCGGCGAACCAGATTGGGCCCGCTGCCGGCTCCATCAAGATACGGCGTGCGCTTTGCCCGCCCGGCGCCGCCGCGGAACTGGCGCCGAGTACCCACGGCTCGTCATTCCATCGCGTCGCGTGCGAACGCTTGATCGCCTTCTTGACTTCCGAGCCGTACAATCCGGCAAGCCAGTCGGCGGCAAAATTCACCATTGCCGCTTCGCCGTGCCCGGCCAACTCGCGGCCGAAATCGCCAGCGACCTCAACCAAGCATAGCTGTGTGCCGGAAATATTGGCAAGGATAGCGGCGGTGTGCGAGTTGGCGGCTTTCTCGAACACCAGATCGTCGCTTTCGAAGCCGAGCGGATTGTCGGCAAGCTCGAGCGCGACATGGTCGTAGCTGCCGAGCGAAAGCTTGGCGCAAGCGTCGAGTTGGCGCTTGGCAAGGTCGGGCACGAATTTAATGCTGCCCGATGCGATCACGTTGGTCGAAGCGGTAACGATCGCCGCACGCGCGTCGATTGTGCCTTTCGACGTGGTCACTTCGACGCCGCGCCTGGTGTCGATGGCCGTGACCGGGGTCGCCAGCTTGACCGCCAACCCTTCCGCGAGCGAGGCAACCAGCGTGCCCAATCCCTGCCGGCAAAACGCCGCGGTGTTGCGATCGGCAGATTTGGCGAAATCGACCGCTGACAGGTGAGCCAAGTCCTTGCCGCAAAAAAACGGCCCAAACTGAAATTCGATCGATTGCCGCCAGTCGCTGAGGTCGTTTGGCAGCGCCTGCTCGCAAGCACCGTCCGCCCGGCGGGCGGCGTCGGCGATCGAGCGATTGGCGCGGACCTGCAACGCCAGCAAATCCTCGAGCTCGCCCTCGCGCGCGTAGCGCCGGCCAATTCTGACTTTCTGACCGGCCGGCGCCGGATAGACTTCCAGGCCGCGCCGCGCGGTCAATTTGGTCAGTGGATTGAGATCGGGCGCATGAATCCAGTGCGCGCCGCGGTCATAAGGCACGCCAAAGGTGCGCGTTTCGGTGATGCATCGCCCGCCGATATAGTCGGCGGCTTCGAGCAGGATGAATTTACGGCCGGCGGCGGCGATCCGCCGCGCGGCGGCAATGCCGGCGGTGCCGGCGCCGATGATCGCAACGTCGACCTCGGCCGAATCGCGCGCGAGGCCGGCGATAGCCGGCCGCGCTACAAGGGCGGCGGTGGCGGCGACAAATGTGCGGCGGCTCAGTCGCGGCATGGTTTCCAATTGCTTGCGGAGGCCGCCAGCTTGCCCGAACGGAGGTTCCCGCGCAAACCGCATGGTTGAAATTGCGTGACCAAAGACTGGTCTGTCGGCGTGAACGAAATTGCAACGTGCGCTGCGTACAATAATGAAAAGCCGAGACGCGAAAATCGCGGTGCGGGGAGGCGACCATGAGTATGATGCTCGATTATCTCGGGCGGCTCATTGCACGCTATCTGCAAAAGCCGGTGCCCGGCTACGAGCCGTTCACGCCGAGCGATCCGGAGGCATTGCGTCAGTCGCTGCAACCCGGCGACGTGCTCCTGGTCGAGGGCAACAACCGCATCGCTGGCGTCATCAAATATCTCACTCAGTCAACATGGTCGCATTCGGCCATCTATGTCGGTCCAATGGCGAGCCGCGCAACCGAGGACGGCGAACCGCATGTGCTGATCGAAGCCAATGTCGGTGAAGGCGTAGTTTCAGCGCCGCTGTCGAAATATCTTTGTTTCCACACCCGCATTTGCCGGCCCGTCGGTTTGACCGAGGCGGACTGTGCGGCGGTTTGCGCCTACGCTACCGAGCGCATCGGCTTCGCCTACGATCTGAAAAATATCATCGATCTGATGCGCTATCTGTTTCCCCTGCCGGTGCCGCAGCGCTGGCGGCGACGCCTGATCGCGCTCGGCTCCGGCGATCCGTCGCGGCTGATCTGTTCGGCGCTGATCGCTGACGCTTTCCGTGCCGTGCACTATCCGATCCTGCCCAAAGTGACGCTGACGCGGAGCCGGCAGGCGCTGGAGCAAATCCTGGAAATTCGCCACTCCTCGCTCTACTGCCCGCGTGATTTCGATATCTCACCCTATTTCAATGTGGTGAAGCCGACGATCGCCAGCGGCTTCGACTACAAAGCCTTGAATTGGGCCGATTTGCCGCTGGCGATGGAGCCTGACGCGGCATTCATCGAGGCTAAGGCCGGCGTGATCGCTGCGTAAAGGGCGCTTGTCTCGGCGGCGGCCCGTCACTACCTCTGCGGTTCTGCGCAGGGGATTGCATGCTCGACGACGTCGCCAAAGCGCTCAGCCAGATGCTGTCGCCGCCGCTGCGCGCCATCCTTTGGCGGTCGATCGGGCTTGCGCTGGCCGTGATTGTCGTCGCCGCTATCGCGCTTGATCGGCTGATCGTCTGGCTGCTCGGGACCGGAACCGCATCGCTCGAACAAAGCTTGGGTCCGCAAGCCCATACGCCGGTTGCGGCGCTCGCCTGGCTGCTCTCATTCGCGGCGGGTTTTGGCATCATCGTCGGCGGAATATTTCTGATGCCGGCGGTGACCGCGCTGGTCGGCAGCTTCTTTGCCGATCAAATCGCCGACGAAGTCGAGCGCGCGAACTATCCAGCCGATCCGCCTGGCACTGCTTTGCCATTCGGCATAGCTGTACCGGAAGGCGCCAAGACCGCGTTGCTTGCGATCGTGGTCTACGTTTGCGCCGTGCCGTTTTTGTTGTTTGCGGGGTTTGGCGTCCTGCTGTTCTTTGTGGCGACGGCTTGGCTGCTTGGGCGCGAATATTTCAAGCTTGCCGCGCTTCGCTTCCACCCGCCGCTGGAGGCGCGGCTGTTGCGCCAGCGTCACGCTGCCACGATCTTCATCGGCGGACTGCTGATTGCCGCTTTCGTCTCGGTGCCGGTGATCAATCTGGCGACGCCGTTGTTTGCCATGAGCTTGATGGTCCATGTGCATAAACGCATCGGCGGAAGAAATATCGCCAGGCCCGGAGGCCAAAATAATTAAGCGGCCGCGCAGCGAAGTTGCCACGCGGCCGAACGAAATGACGGTCAGCAAATTGGGAGCGGGCTTAAGTTCCGGACGGGCTGGCCGGCAGCGGCTCGAGCGGCGACAATCCGCCCTTGCCGGTGCGTGCGCCGTCCTGCTTGCCCTTCTGGTCGCGCGAATAAAGCTCAACCTTCGGCGGCTTCTGCTCAGGGCGATAGTCGGTGGAGGATAGTCCGCCGGCGATGCTGGCGCCTTGTTCGATTTGCAGCAGGCCGTAGCTGATATTGCCGTCGACGCGGCCGGTCGAGCGCAGGATCAACAGGCATTTCACATCGAGTTTTTCGTAGACCTTGCCGGAAATCTCGGCATTCTCCGCGACGGTGATCCGGCCCTTGATCGCGCCGGTCTCGCCGACGATCAGATTGCCGACGGTGACGTCGCCCTCGAGCACACCGCATACCACCAAGGTATCCGGCACCGAGATTTCGCCCTTAATGGTGAC
>JASHSY010000379.1 GCA_030040825.1 Xanthobacteraceae bacterium | reverse complement strand
TCCGGGCAGAAGGCAACTTTCAGCTTGCGGCCGCGCGCCTGCAAATAGTCCGCCAGCCAATCTGTGGTACCCGGAAAAACCGTTGAGCGCAGAATCAGCAATTGACCGTCGGCCAGCGTAGGCAACAGGGCATCGACACAATCCTGCACCACCTTGCGTACCGGATTGAAAAATTCATCGATCGGGGTGCCGATGGTGACAATGACCGGGCCGCCGGTGGAAATACGATCAGATGAATCGGTGAATACGAGGCGACGGTTGATCAGAGCTCGACCGAGCACACCCTCGGCATCGTGCTCCATGAACGGCAACTGGCCGTTTTGCAACGTCCCGAGACTTTTGCCGTTGAGGTCGTTGACGTTGACCCGCATCCCCGCTTCCGCGAGGGCCAAAACCAGCGGCACGCCGACATGACCGGCGCCCCCCACGACGGTAATATCGGCGTTTTCGACCGTGGTCGGTTCGCCAGCAGAGGTGATGTTGGGCCGCACCGTCATTGCAGTTTTTCCACGCCGGTCAGTACGATGGGGCGAAACGACCTTCCGACCTGAAGCGTCGATGCCTTCGGGTCGATGACATTGCAGGTCGGCGGCACGATTTTTGCCCACGAGGCGACATACTGACACCCTTTATCGCTCATCATCGGCAAATTTTACAGCATCCGTGGGACCGGCAATGGCGAGACAAGCTGACCGCGAAATCCCTTTGCCTTGAGCTTCGGCGCCAACTCGTCGGCGATGTGCCAGGAGAATATCACCGCGCAGTCCGGCTGATCTGAGAACAGCCGCGCTTCGTCCACCACTTCGATGCGGGTCCCCGGCATATATTTGCCGATCTTGAGGGATCCGGGGATTTCGCAGACATAATCGATAATGTTCTCATCGAGACCGACATAGTTGACGAGGGTACTCGCCCGCGACGGCGCACTGATGCCGGCGATGCGCGCCCCATTCTCCTTGAGGTCGCGCAACATCGCCAACAAACGAAGCTTTGACAGCACGACGTCGCGGCGAAACGACGCCAGCCGCGTTGCCATGGCCGCACCGCGAGGCTCCGCATCGAGCATACGCTGGACGCTGTCATGGACCGTTTGCGCGCCCTTGCGCGCGGCGTAAACTCGAATCGAGCCACCGTGGCTGGGAATTGGTCGTGCGTGGAACACCTCAAGATCGTGCATTTCCAAAAGATACTTGAGGCTTGCCAGCGAATAATAACGAAGATGTTCGTGGTAGATCGTGTCGTATTGCAGCGCGTCGAGCAACGGGATCAGATAGTGCGATTCGGAAATAAACACGCCGTCGGGTTTAAGCATTTCGACCACGGCTTCAACGATGGCGTGCACGTCCTCAATGTGGGCAAAGCAGTTAGCCGCGGTAACCACACTCGCCGCGCCATGCTCGCGCCGTACATAGTGCGCGGCGGACGAGCCGAAATATTGTTTTGCCGTTGGGATGCCGCGTGAATTTGCGATGTCGCCAACATCGGTCGGTTCGATACCGAGCACGCGATGACCGCCATTTTTGAAGTTCGACAACAGCGTGCCGTCATTGGAGCCGATATCAATCACCAGATCGTCCTTGCCGAGACCAAGCATTGCGGCGGACTCTCGTGCGAGATCGGCAAAATTGTCGCGTAATAATTTGGTGGTGCCGCTGGTGTAAGGGTAGTCCGGCGGAAAGATGATGGCTGGATCGACCACGAGGCCGAGTTGCACCAGATCGCAACTACGGCAATGTAAGAGGTTCGTTGGAAACCACGGCTGCTGGCGCGACACCTCGCCGATCGTTACCATTTGGTTGACCGGCGGCATGTAACCAAGCGACAGCACGTCTACCAGGGGGGCGTGACCGCAGACCTGACAGCATTCGAGCGGCACGCTTCCGCCGGTGCCGGCGGCACGGGCAACTTTGCTGGGGCGCTGGGGGCGGTTGTTCACGGATTTAAACGCGAGTTACGTCTGCGGTGCAAGATTGCCGTTGTGCCAATACCAATCGAGCGTCGGTTGCAAGCCCTGGTCGAGCGATACGCGTGGCTTATAGCCCAATCGCGCCAGCTTCGAAATATCGGGACACCGGCGCGGCGTTCCGCCTTTCGCCGGCGGACCTGCCGCCAATTCGATGTCGCGGCCGGCATCGCGGGCTATGCGGTGCGCCAAATCTGCAATACTGACCTCTTCCCCCGTGCCGACGTGGTAAATGCCGAGATGTTCGCCTTTGTCGCGCATCGTCATGACGCCGGCAACCAGATCGTCGATAAAGCAGAAGCTGCGGGTCTCGGCGCCGTTGCCTTGAATTTCGAAGCGCAGCCGTCCCGCCGGTTGCGCTTTGGCGGCGGCATGCAGGCGCAGCGCGAATTGCGGGATGACGTGCTCGAAGCCCATGTCAGGACCGTACACATTGTGCGGGCGGAAAATCAGCACGCGCTGAAAAAACTTGCGACCATAGTTGATCGCCATCACCTCACTGATCAACTTGCCGGCACCGTATGAGTAGCGCGGGTTGAGCGGGTCAGGCACAACGAGCGGTACGTTCTCGTCGGTCGGAATGTTCGGCGGCGTCTGATAGACCTCGGAACTCGAGGCCAGCAAGAACGTGCCGACGCCGTGACGTCGGCACGCATCTATCACGTTAATCATGCCGCGTACGCCGACATCGAGCACCAGGTCGGGCGACTTGTAGAAAAATTCCGTACCGTTGACAAAAGCGAGATGGTGCACCTCGTCCATGCCCTGCGCAGCGCGCTCGACCGCATCGGCATCGCGGATGTCGGCGTCAATAAGTTCAATGTCTGCGGCGACTTCCGCAAGCCGTCGCGGACTGCCCCGCGAATTGTCGTCGAGCACGCGCACCCGGTTTCCGTTGCGGAGCAATGCTTTCACCAACGCCGCGCCGATGAAGCCCGAGCCGCCGGTCACGAGAATGCGAAGCGCCGTCATTCAGCCAACCTCGGAAACGCTAATGCCTGCCTGTATGGCCGCCCGATCGGACGCCCGTCAAACGACTATATTTTTGCATTTAACAGATATCCATGATGTAGATAACTGCAGATTCAACGTGCCCTGCCGACGAAGAATAGCGTCGTTGCGATCATTGCGGAGTGAGCTTATCGGCCGATGCCCATACCGACAGACCATCCTGATCGGCCGATTGCCTGGTTCGGACCGCACTTAAGCGGTGGCGAGCTTGACCGCCTTCGTGGCGTTCTGGATCGCCAATATGTCAATGACGGCCCGCTCACGCGCGAATTCGAACGACGGATCGCGGCTTTTGTCGGAACCCGCCATGCCATCGCGGTAACCAGCGGCACCTCGGCGATCGCGCTTGCACTGATGGCCGCAGACATCGGCCCCGGCGATGAGGTGATGGTGCCGGACCTCACTTTCATCGCGACCGCCAACGCCGTGCGGCTCGCTGGCGCTACAGTGAAGCTGGTCGAGGTCGAGCCGTTGCGTTTCGGCATCGATGCCGATGCCGTCGAAGCCGCTATCGGACCGCGAACGCGTGCACTGATCACCGTCGATGTGAACGGCCGCGGCGCGGACTATTCGCGCCTTGAACCGATCTGTGACAAGGTCGGCATAGCGCTGATTTGCGACGCGGCCGAAGCGCTCGGCTCGCGCTTTGCTGGGCGCATGCTGGGATCTTTCGGGCTGGCGGGGTGCTTTTCCTTTTCCGCCAACAAAACCATTACCGCCGGCCAAGGCGGGATGATTGTAACTGATAGTGACGCATTGCACGACCGACTTCGTGAGCTTAAGGATCAGGGCCGCCGCCGCGGCGGCACCGGTGGTGATGACGATCACCCCGCGCTCGGATTCAATTTCAAATTCACCGATTTGCAGGCGGCGGTAGCGCTCGCGCAATTCGACGAGATCGAGTCGCGGCTTGCGGCGGCGACACGCCGAGATCACGCCTATGCTGAACGACTTGCCAATCAGCCGGGGCTGCGGCTGCCGCCGTTCTCCGAAACGGGGGAAGTCCGGCAATGGACCGACGTACTGATCGAAGACCGCAGCGGTGTAGCCGCGGCGCTCAACGCAGCAGAGATCGGACATCGCTCATTCTGGCATCCACTCCACCGTCAGGTGCCGTATCGGATGGACGATCGCGGCTTTGCCCACAGCATTGACGTATCGCGTCGCGGACTTTGGCTCGCTTCGCGGCTCGACATGACAGATTCTGACATTAACCGCGTGAGCGAGGCTGTGGTAGCGGCGCTTAGGCGCTGAGATAGCCGAGTTCTTTGGCGAATTGGAGCATCCTTTCGCTCGGGCGCGTTTTAATCGGTCGAGCCGGAACGCCGAGGTAAACCGTCCACGGCTCCGTGCTCTTGGTCACCAACGAACATGCCCCTATGACAGAGCCTTCGGCCAACGTCACGCCGGGCATGATAACGGCGTTTGTTCCGACATTCGCAAAGTTCTCCAAGATGACCGGGGCAAGCTTCATCGTGTCTTTGTATCGCGCGGGCAGGCTCGCCGGGCCGATCAGCCCGTCACCCATAAATTGGTCGCTGCCGCAGATCACGCGGCAACCCGCCGCCAGGTTGGTAAAGTTGCGCATGATCAGGTTCGCGTGTTCACCGCCGATTACGGTCACCAATGGTCCAATATGAACATAATCGCCGATTTCGGCGGCAGTGGTGATATAGCTGCCGCTGTCGATCGCGACGTGGTTGCCAATGCGGACGAGATGCGGCCTGCGGATTTCGACGTTTTGGCCGATGCGTACATCGTGGCCGACCTTGGCAAATTCGCTATGATACTGTTGTGTCGTCATCGGTAGATCGAAGCCCGCCGCTACATCATAGACCATGATTGATTCGGCTAGAACAGCCAACGCCCCGATGTCGGCGACG
>JASHSY010000378.1 GCA_030040825.1 Xanthobacteraceae bacterium | reverse complement strand
GTTCTCGCGCATGCTCAAGCTGCCAGATGCCGCGCGCCGCCGTTACGATCTGTCGTCGCTGGAATGCGCCGTCCATGCCGCAGCGCCATGTCCGGTCCCGGTCAAGCAGCGGATGATCGAGTGGTGGGGGCCGATTATTCTGGAATATTACGGCATGACCGAAGCGATGGGATTTTCGGCGTGCGACAGCGCCGAATGGCTCACGCATCCTGGCACCGTCGGCAAAGTGCTGTTTGGCGAGCTGCACATCCTCGATGAGGATTCAAAGCCGTGCCCGATCGGGACGCCGGGCACGCTGTGGTTTAAGACCGCAAGGCCGTTCGAATATTTCAACGACCCGGAGGCGACGGCGAAGGCGCGGTCGGCCGACGGCTCGCTGACCACGGTGGGTGACGTCGGCTACCTCGACAACGACGGCTATCTCTATCTCACCGATCGCGCGACCTTTATGATCATCTCGGGCGGAGTGAATATTTATCCGCAGGAATGCGAAAACCTTTTGATCACGCATCCGAAGGTCGCCGACGCCGCGGTGTTCGGCGTGCCCAACCAGGACCTCGGCGAGGAGGTGAAAGCGGCGGTCCAGCTCATGCCCGGCAATAGCCCCGGTCCGGAATTGGCCGGCGAGTTGATGGCATTTTGTGCCGAGCATCTCGCCCATATCAAATGTCCGCGCTCGATCGATTTTGAGGCCGAACTGCCGCGGCTGCCGACCGGCAAGCTTTACAAACGCGTGCTGCGCGAGCGCTACTGGGCGGGTCACAAGACCCGGATCGTCTAACGCGCGCCGGGGCCGCTAGTGCGGCTTGCTGCCGTCAACGAGCGCAGTGCGAATATTTTCCATGTCGCGCGCCCACTCATTGGTGCGCGCGGCAATAACCTCGCGCAGGCGCGCCGCCGCATCCGGAAAGCTTTCGAGCATCTTCAAAAACATCGCGCGCGAAATCCGCAGTACCGTCGCGTTCTCGCGCGCCGTCGCGGTAGCCGGGCGTCTGGTTTCGGCAAGCAACGCAGATTCGCCAAGCAAGGTGCCCGGCCCGGCGACCACGGCGGCCTCGCCGCCGGTTTCCGGCAGCAGCGTGAATGAGCCTTCTTGCACGATGTAGGCGCCATCGGTGGCCTCACCGGCCACGAACAAAACCTGGCCCTCGTCCACGCGATAACTCTCGGCGCCGATGGCGAGGATGCGCAACGCCGGCGCGCCAAGCTGCCGGAGAGTGGCGATCCGCTCAAGGAACGCAATATCGTCCTCGATTGTCATGTCGTTTGGATTACGGCACCAGTTTGTAGCCGCCGGCCTCGGTGACGAGGATCGCGGGGGCGGCGACATCCTTCTCGATCTTCTGCCGCAGCCGGTAGATATGCGTTTCCAGCGTGTGCGTCGTTACCCCGGAATTATAGCCCCAGACCTCTTGCAGCAGCGTTTCGCGCGACACCGGCCGCTGGCCGGCGCGGTAGAGGTAGCGCAAAATCGATGTTTCTTTTTCCGTTAGGCGGACTTTGCCGCCTTTCGGATTTAGCAACAGCTTCGAGCTTGGCCGGAATGTATAGGGGCCGATCGTGAAGATGGCGTCTTCGCTCGCCTCATGCTGGCGAAGCTGGGCGCGGATCCGCGCCAGCAGCACGGCGAAACGGAACGGCTTGGTAACATAATCGTTGGCGCCAGATTCCAGCCCGAGGATAGTGTCGGAATCGGTGTCATGGCCGGTGAGCATGATGATCGGCGCCTTGAAGCCATTCTTGCGCAGGATACGCACGGCTTCGCGCCCGTCGATGTCTGGCAAGCCGACATCCATGATGACCAGATCGATTTGCCCGGTCTTGGCCGCCTGGACGCCTTTGGCGCCGTTTTCCGCACCGACCGCCTCGAACTCCTCGTGCAGCGACAGCTGCTCGGTCAGCGCATCGCGCAGCTCGGCATCGTCGTCGACAATGAGGATTTTGCGCGTGTTGGGCATCAATCAGGACCCCCGCGGCCGGTGGCCGGTCAATAGTGGCTTGTCAATCGATTTGCAGCGCCGCTGGCGCCAAGTAGACAGTCAAGGATACAGAAGCAAGCCGGCGTTGGGAATTCGGCAAGGGCCTGGGTCTCCAGCATGCAACGGTCTTTTCTTCGTACAATCCACATCAGCGCACGGCCGGGCCGGCGGTCGCAAGGCTGGCTGCGCGCCGGCGGCTTTACCATGCCGGTAGCCCTTGGCCGTAGCGGCGTGCGAGCCAACAAGCGCGAAGGCGATGGTGCGACCCCAGCCGGACAGTTTCATCCGCTTCGGCTGTGGTGGCGAGCCGATCGCCTGCCGCGCCCGGCGTCATCGCGGTTGCCAAGGCGGCCCATCGGACGGTTGGACGCCTGGAGCGAAGACCCGTCCGACCGGAACTACAATCGGCCTTTCCGCCGTTCGGCCAATACACCGGGCGACCGATTGTGGCGCGACGACGGGCTCTACGACCTCTTCGTGGAGATCGATCACAACACGCGCCCGCGCGTGGCAGGCCGCGGCAGCGCCGTTTTCATCCACGTGGCACGGCCTGGTTTTGCGCCAACCGCCGGGTGTGTTGCGCTTCGTCGGCATGACCTCCTGCAGCTCGTCGGCCGGCTTGGGCCAAAAACCCGAATCATAATTCACTACTAGGCAATTAGGCGCCGCACTATGCGATTATGGGCCGCGAGCCGAAGATTGCAGTGCCGACACGCACATGCGTGGCGCCAAAGGCAATGGCGACCGCAAAGTCCGCGCTCATTCCCATCGACAGGAGCTTGAGGCCATTTCGCCGCGCAATCTTGGCGGTAAGCGCAAAATGCGGCGCCGGCGCTTCGTTAACCGGCGGAATGCACATCAAACCTGCAATGGCCAGGGCATAGCGGTCACGGCAGGCAGCAATAAATGCATCGGCGTCCCGCGGTTGAATACCGGCCTTTTGCGGCTCGTCGCCCGTATTGATCTCGACAAACAGCAGCGGTCGCCGCCCTTGCTTGGCAATTTCCTTGGCCAAAGTTTCCGCAAGTCCGGGGCGATCGACCGAATGAATGGCATCGAATAACGCTACGGCGTCCTTCGCCTTGTTGGATTGCAGCGAGCCAACGAGGTGCAGTTCGACGGTGTGGCCGCGCTGCTTTTGCCGGGCAATCAGCGCGGGCCATTTTGCCTTGGCTTCCTGCACCCGGTTCTCGCCGAATACGTGTTGACCGGCCGCAAGCACCGGCTCGATTGCCGCGGCGTCGAAAGTCTTGCTCACCGCCACCAGCGTAACGCTTGTGGGATCGCGGCCGGCGTCACGACAGGCGCGAACAATTTCTGCGCGTACTGTGGCCAGTCCGTCCGCTCGTATCGTGGTTTCCATTTGGTGAATGCCGCGGCTGAACCATTCAAATTTTAACGGCAGGGCGAAGTCGATTTTTACGCGTTTCTACTAACTTCCGGAACCTGGGGGCGGGGAATGCAATATGTCGGAAGTCGACGTCAAGCCTGCCAACGGGTCGGCCAAACGCTCGCGGCGTGACAAACCGCTGTTGAGCATCCGCGCGCGCCTGCTCGTTATCGCACTGTTGGCAATCGCCCCGCTGATGATCGAGCGGGTGCGCGGCCTCGGACGTGCGCGGGCCGGCCGGGCGGAGCTTGCATTGTCGCAAGCGATGGATCTCGCGCATGGCGCCGCCGCGGCGCAACGTGAGGCAGTTTCTTCCATGCGCGCTCTCCTGCAAGTGGTGGCGCGTGCCTATACGCGTATGCCGTCCGATGAGGCCGGCTGCAACCGCGCGCTTAGTGAATTGGTCGGCAACGTGTCTTGGCTGCGCGGGTTAAATGTGGCCGGCCTTGACGGCCGCATTAAATGCGCGACGGACGCGCGCGGCGTCGGATTGAATATTTCCGATCGCTCGTACTTCCAGACCGCGCTGCATACCCATGATTTCGTTTTGAGCGATTATTTGATCAGCCGCGTCCATCAACTC
Organism: Xanthobacteraceae bacterium; assembly: GCA_030040825.1. Taxonomy (GTDB): domain Bacteria; phylum Pseudomonadota; class Alphaproteobacteria; order Rhizobiales; family Xanthobacteraceae; genus BOG-931. Next base: position 7,373 of record JASHSY010000378.1, on the reverse strand, counting down.
CCGGGACTGATTGCGACTTACCCGGTGCTCAAAGCCGACGGCTCGATTGACGGTGTGGTCCTTGCCTCGATCAACCTGCAATGGATGGGCAACCTGGGGGCGACGGCCGCGCTGCGTCCCGATACGTCGGTCGACCTGATCGACGGCAGCGGCACGTTGCTCGCCGCCTCTGCCGATCAGGGTTTGCTCATCGGCAGGAATTTCGCGGAAACGCCGTTGGTACGCGACATGCTGACGAAAGACGAAGGCACGATGACGACAATGGGCTTCGATGGAGTCCGGCGCATTTTCGCCTTTGTCCGGCTGCCGTGGACTCGCGCTCATCTTGCCGTCGGCCTCGACGAAGCCGTCGTGCATGGCAGCGTCGACCACGAGATAACCGTCGCTTATTTGCAGCTCGGATTGTTCGGAATGCTGGTTCTGCTTACGGTCTGGTTCGGCGGCGAGCGGCTCATTCTGCGGCCGATCCAGTCGCTGGCGCGCGTGGCAACACGGCTTGGCCGCGGCGACCTCCAGGTCCGCGCCACCGACGAGCCGTGGCTCGCCGAGTTCGAACCGCTGGCCACCGCGTTTGACGACATGGCGTGCAAGTTGGCGGCGCGCGAAGAGGAACTGCAGATCGCCAACCAGCATCTCGAGGAGTTGGCGAGCCTCGACGGGCTTACCGGCTTGGCCAACCGCCGCGGCTTCGACCGCGACCTGAACAACGAATGGCGGCGGGCGGGCGAAAGGTGCCACCCGCTGGCGTTAATGATGATCGACATCGATCATTTCAAGCTGTTCAACGACCGCTATGGCCATGTGCGTGGCGACGCGAGCCTGCGCGCGGTCGGCGAGACCTTGTCGCTGGTGACGCTGGAAGAGGCGGTTCTGGTCGCCCGCTACGGTGGTGAGGAATTTGCGCTATTGTTGCCGCGATTGGAAATCGACCGGGCGAAGGCTCTTGCCGAGGAAGCGCGTCAGTCGATCGAAGACCTGCTGATTGCGCACGCCGAAACCACCGCCGGGATCGTGACCATTAGCATTGGCGTTGCGGCAATGGTTCCACATCCCGGCCAAGAAGCCGCCGATTTGGTCGAAACAGCAGACCGGGCGCTTTACGCCGCGAAGCGGCGTGGCCGCAACATGGTGGTCGCGCAAACGCCGCTATTGCTGAGCGCGGCGAGCGACGCGGCCTGAGATGATGGCGTAAAAAGAAAGGAGCCGGCGCGAAGCCGGCCCTTCCCCCAATTCAAGCTGTCCAGCCCATCAGCCCTTCGTCACCATCGGTGGCGGGGGTGCAGTTGTGCAGCCAGCAATGCTCAGGAGAGAAAGCACTGCGACGAGTGCGAGTGCGATTTTCTTCATTGGTGGCTCTCCTCTTGAACGGGAGCGACCTTATAAGCGGCCACCACTGCTCTCTAGTGCTTGAAAGCCACACTCGTCTTGTTTAAGTCGCGCTTTGCGGGAACTTTTTATCCATCGAACCCGATTTTCACAGGTTTTTGGGAGCCTTCTTGCACTTTGAGGCTTCCATTGCGCCGTCGTGGCAAATTTGCCGCACCCAAAGAAATCCATACGCTTTGCCGAGAAAATGCCCAATACCGAGCCGAACCATGCCGCCATCTCCGCAAGCGATCAACTCCGCAGGCCGCGAGTCGCTGGATGGATCAGTTGCGATTGTTCCGTTTGCGGTGCCCGGGTTATGATGCGCAGATGGGGAAGGGGATAATCGCTTTGGTCCGTACACGGTCGATTTTGCTCGCCGCCGCATTGGCTGGCGCGCACGCACTCGCAGCATGTACGGCCGCCGCGCCGTCATCCTCGTCCGGTCACGCGAACGCGCAGGACCTTCTTGGGCTGACCCACATGCAGGACGCCAGCGGCATCGGGACACGCGATCTCACGCCCGATGAGAAAGCCGTTGTCAGCCACGCCGTCGGATTATCAGTGTCCAATCCCAACAGCGCGCAATTCAAGTGGCCGCAAATCGCCAACACTGAAGACGGCAATATCAATTATTGCGGTATGGTGAAGGCCAATAGCCCATATGCGCCCTATAGCGGCTGGCAGGCATACATCGTCGAAGGCAAAATTTCAGGCGGTAAGCTCACCACTGCGGTGGTTGGACTGATCGCTGGCGGCAAGGATGTCGAGATCGTTCGCAAGATGTGCAAGAAATATGGCCTCGATCCTGGGTCGGCCGGATAATTCGACGCGACGTTTTCTCCAATTAAATTAGCCGGTCGGCATCTTGCCGGCGGAGCAGAACGCCAAGCAGAGCCTCGTGATCGCCAACCGCGGCAATCCGCTCGCCGGCTGCCATATTGTCGGCCCTGACACCGCCGCCTTGGCGAAGAACGAAAGGTCGAGGCAGCATATCTCGGCGAGTGAGCGGGCCGCTCGATCGCGCGCAAAATGTTCTATTGCAGCGTCCACTCTTCGGCGCTGGCCCCGGCCAGCGATTGCACGCGCGCTTCATCGGCCGCGAGTTCGCGCGCGGAGCCCGAATAGACGACGTGACCGTCGTCCAGCACATAGGCTTGGTCGGCAATTTCCAAGCTCATGCGCACGTTCTGCTCGACCAGCAGCACCGAGATTCCGTCGGTGCGCATCTGCGCCACGATGCGGAAAACCTCACGTGTAATGAGCGGCGCCAGCCCTTGCGAAGGCTCGTCAAGGATGAGCAGCTTGGGATTGAGCAAGAGCGCGCGCGCGATCGAGAGCATCTCCTGCTCGCCGCCGGAAAGCTGACGGCCGCGACTGAGCTTGCGCTCGGCGAGCCGCGGGAACAGCCGGTAGACGCTCTCCGGTGTCCACCGACCCGGGCGCTCCAGCGGTACCATGAGATTTTCATGCACGGTGAGATTGGGAAAAATCCGACGGCCCTCCGGTACATAGCCGACGCCGAGGGCGGCGATGTTGAACGCCGGCCAGCGCGTGGTGTCTTTGCCGAAGATGGTGACGCGGCCCTGGCGCGGTGGCGTCAGGCCGACCAAGCTGCGCAACGTGGTAGTCTTGCCCGCACCGTTGCGGCCGAGCAGTGCGGTCACTAGGCCTTCGCCGGCCTCCAAGCTGACGCCGTGCAGGATGTGGCTCTTGCCGTAATAGGTGTGCAGCCCTTCGGCGCTCAGTGCCGCGCTCATGCGGCTTGCCCCAAATAGGCGGTCTGCACCGCCGCGTTGGCAGCAATCTCCTGCGGCGTGCCCTCGGCGAGCAGGCGGCCCTGATCGAGCACGGTGATGCGGTCGGCGAGATGAAAGACGACACGCATGTCATGCTCGATAAGTATGATGGTTAGTTTTCCCGCCTTGTGCAGGCGGCGGATGAGCTGGGTGATCTCGTAGGTTTCCTGGTCGCCCATACCGGCAGTCGGCTCGTCGAGCAGCAGAAGGTTCGGTTTGAGCGCGAGCGCCATCGCGATCTCGGCGACGCGTTGATCGCCATGAGCCAATTCGCCGACGACACGGTCGGCCTTGCCCGAAAGCGCGGCGAGTGCCAGCGTCTCGTCAATGCGACCGCGCAATTCGGCCTTTTCGGACCGATTGAGCCACGGTCGAAGGCGATAGCCAGCTGCCACCTCGGCCACGATGCGGATATTCTCGAATACCGTCAGTTCAGGAAAAATCTCGGTGATTTGGAACGTGCGTGCCATGCCGAGGCCGACCCGTCGGTGCGCCGGAACGCCGGTAATGTCGGCGCCATCGAACAGGATCGAACCGGCTGACGGCGCAAAGAAGCCGCTCACCAGATTGAACAAGGTGGTTTTGCCCGCGCCGTTCGGTCCGATGACGGCGCGTAATTCACCCGGCTCGACCGTCAGCGAAATATCGTGCACGGCGACCAGACTACCGAAACGTTTGGTCAGATGTTCGACTTCGAGGGCGCTCATGCCGTTCTCCGCGGGCGCAGCATGCCGAGGAAACCGCGCGGGAAGAACAGGACGATGAGCACGATCAAGAGCCCGATGAACGACATCCAATTGACCGTGACGCTCGAAATGTAGTCTTGCAGCACCACGAAGACGATTGCGCCGAGCAGCGGTCCCCAAAACGTACGCATGCCGCCCATCACCGCCATGATCACGAAGTCGCCGGAAAGGCTGTAATGCAGCATGCGCGGGTCGGCAAAATTGTTGACCAGGGCATACAGCGATCCGGCGAAGGCCATGAAAAAGCAGGACAGTGCAAACGCGATCCAGATGTGCAGCTCGACCGGAATGCCGAGAAAGCGGGCCCGGCGTTCGTTTTCGCGGATTGCAATCATGGTGCGGCCGAACGGCGAGCCCAGGATGAACGCCATCAAGCCGACGGCGACGGCAAAACAGAAAAGCACGAAATAATAGAAGTAAATGTCGTTGTGTAGGAGATCGATCTGAAACAATCCGAAGTCCAGCGGCTGGCGGGCAAAGCCGCGCAGACCGTCGTCGCCGCCGGTCAGCGACAGCCATTGGAAGGCGATGTAATAGAACACTTGGCCGAATGCGATCGTCACCATTGCGAAGTAAATGCCGCGGCGGCGCACGAGCAGGGCGCCGAGCAGGGCGCCGGCAACGCCGCCGACCAGCGTGCCGGCAAGCAGTCCGAGCGGCGTGCTGAGCGCGATGTGCTTGAGCGTCAAGCCGCAGGCGTAAGCGCCGAGTCCGAACCAGGCGGCATGACCGAACGACAATACGCCCGTAAAGCCGAGCAGAAAATTCACCGACATGGCGCCGAGCCCGAGCACCAGCACGCGGCTGCCGAGTGCGGTGTAGCCACCAAAGAACGGCATCCAGTAAGGCGCGAACAGGAGTGCGGCCCAGATGGCCGCGAGTACGGCCAGATGCTTGCGCTGGTCCGCCGTCACGTCAGCATGCCCTCTTCGCCGAACAGGCCGCGCGGCCGGACCAGAAGCACGATCGCCATGATGACGTACATCACCGCGTCGCTGGCCGAGGGAAAGACGACGGCGGTGAGGCCGGCGGCGACGCCAATCAGCAAGCCGCCGACCAGCGTGCCGGTGAGCGAGCCGACGCCGCCGACGATAATGGCGATAAAACTCGGCATGAGCAGGCCGTCACCCATGGTCGGCTCAAGCCCGAGCTGACCGCCCGCCAGCACGCCAGCCAACCCGGCCAGGAAAATGCCAACCGCGAAATTGAACGAGCGCAACGCTCGCACATTGATGCCGAGCGCCGCTACCGTCTCCAAATCGAGCGTGCCGGCGCGAATGCGCACGCCGACACGGGTGTGGCGCAACAATACAAATAGCAGCACGACCACGATTGCCACCGTTGCCACCATAAACATGCGGTAACCGGTGATGAAGAAGAAACGCGAGCTCAACGCCGACATCAGCGCGGGCGGCACCGAGACCGGAAGGCCGTTAGCGCCCCAAATTTGCCGGGTGCCGTCCTCGATGATGAAAGCAAGTCCGAATGTGAGCAGCAGGCTGTAGAGCGGGTCGCGGCCGTACAGGCGCCGAATGAGCAGCCATTCGACCGCGACGCCGATGATGGCCGTGAGAAATGGCGAAACGATCAGTGCGCCCCAGAAGCCGATATAGGGTGTGAGCACATAGGCGAGGTAGCCGCCGATGACGAGAAATCCACCGTGCGCGAAGTTGATCACCCCCGAAAGGTTGAGGATCAACGACAAACCGATCGCCATCAGCGCGTAGAAGGCGCCGACGATCAGTCCGTTGGTGATATTGAAAAAGATCAGCTCAAGCATCGTCAACCGGCGACAAACAAAGCCCCCCACCTGCGATCGTACCGATCGAGGTGAGGGGCTTGCATTAAACCACAATCAGGCCGGCATCTGCATTTTGCAGCCGGTTTCCTCCACCGTCGGAGCGATGCTGTCGCCCGAGACGATGCTGTTCACCTTAAACAGATTCTCCGGGTCGCCATCGCCCTTTTGCAGCAGTTCGCCGATGAAGGCCGAGAGCATGAGTTGGTGATCGCCGCCGCGGAAATAGACCTTGTTCGGCTGCAATTTGACTTCAGGCGGCAGCTCCAGACCGCCAAGCGCCTTGGCGACCGCCTTGCCCTCGATCGATTTGGCTTTTTCGCAGGCCAGCGCATAAGCGTGAACGGTCACATAGCCGAACCAATTGCGCGCGGTCGGCACCTTGCCGCCGGTGTGCTTGCGGACGGTGGCGATGAAAGCGTCGAGGCCGGGCGTGCCCGAGGCCTGCTTCCAATACCACTCGAACATCCAAACACCGACGCGAGCCTCCGGCGGCATCGCTTCCACCGATTCCAGCTCCTGCTGGGTGCCGGCAACGTGAATCTGCTTGTCGATGCCGAACTGCGAGATTTGCTTGAGGCAGTTCACCATGTCGTTGCCCTGCACCAGCACTACCAGCACGTCGGGATTGGCGGCGCGCGCCTTGATGAGATAGGCGGAGAAGTCGGTGGTGCCGAGCGGCGTGAGCTCGTTGCCGGTCACTGTACCGCCGAGCTTTTTGAGGTCGGCCTCGCAGCCCTGGTACAGCGTGTGGCCGAAGGCATAGTCCGGCGTGATGAAGTGCCACTTCTTGCCGTAGGTCTTGAACAGCAGGCCGCACACGGCGTTGGCTTCCATGCGCGTTGTGTTGCAGACACGGAACACGTTCCATTTGCAGTCGGCGCCGGTGATCGGATCCGTATGGCCGCCGGGCACGATGTGCATGATGCCTTTTTCGTTGGAAACCTGCGCCATCGCTTGCGACAGAGCCGAATTCACGTTGCCGACGAGAAGATTGACGTTGTCGCGTTCGATCAGTTTGCGCGCCTTCTGCACCGCCGTACCGGCATCGCCGCTGGTGGAATCCTCCGTCAGCATCTCGACCTTGCGGCCAAGAATACCGTTCTTGGCGTTGAGTTCGTCGACTGCAAGCTGGCAGCCCAGCACTTCGTTTTTGCCGGGGGCGGCGTAAGTCCCGGTCAACGGTTCATCAACGCCGATCTTGAGCGCGGTTTCACCGCGGGCTGAAATGATGAAAGGTGCGGCGACTTGGGACAAGGCGGCGACGCCGCCAGCCTTGACAAACGTGCGACGGTCGAGGGTGGCGAGGCTTTGGCGTTTCTTGCTCACTGGTTCCTCCCTGAGAGGCATTGCTGGTACGCCATCCTGACCCGGCTATGGCGGCGGAACAAGAGGACGGCACCTCGGATGCGAGCAATGGCGCGCGGCCTTCGGTCACGCTTAATGGGCCGGATACATCGTCCGCGCATCCACGGTGAACGCTTTGCGCGATTGTGTGTCGACGTAGAACATATGACCGCCGCGGTAGAGCCGAAGCTCGGCGCGCTCGCCGTCGACGCTCGCCGGAATATGATTCAGCACGTAACGAGAAACGGCGTAGGGCGTGACCATATCGCTGTAGCCGTGCGCGATCATCAGATGGAATGACGGAGTGAGCGCGAGCAG
>JASHSY010000377.1 GCA_030040825.1 Xanthobacteraceae bacterium | reverse complement strand
AAGAAAATCTCGCGGTAGCGCGCCAGCAGAAAGCCGACGAGGTAGGCGGTAAGGCAGGCGAGGACCGCGCCGGCCGCGGTCAACGCGAAAACGTCGCGGACCGGCGTGTAGCGGGTGATCAGCGCCACTGCATAAGCGCCGATCGAATAGAACAGTGCTTGCCCAAACGGCATCAGTCCGGCGCGCCACAGGATGATGAGGCCGAGTACCACCAACGCGTTGGCAAAGGCGAGCGTGGCGAGCGAAACCAGCCAAGCCGGCAGCACTGGCGCTATGGCGGCGGCGACCAGAAAGGCTAACGCACCGATGGGAAGTGATCGAGCCATCGCGGTTCAAATCTTTCGCGGCTGCGCGCGGGTAAACAGGCCTTGCGGCCGGACGATCAGCACCGCCGCCATCACCGCGTAAATGACGAACAACTCGACCTGCGGCGCGAGGTGTACGGCGGCGGCGCGGCACTCGCCGACAATGAGCGCGCCGATGAAGGCGCCGCCGATCGATCCCATGCCGCCGATCGCCACCACCGCGAAGGCGAGCACGATCACCTCGACGCCGATGCCGAGCGTAACCGCGATCTTCGGGGCCATCACCGAACCGCCGAGCGCGCCGAGCATGGCGCCGACAACGAAGGTAATGGTGTATACGGCCGAGACATTGATGCCGAAGGCGGCGGCCAGCTCACGGTCGAAAATCACCACCGTCAGAAGCCGACCCCAGCGGGTGTATTTGAGCGCATAGCTGCCGCCGGCCGCGATCGCACCGGCCAGCGCCACCAGACCGATATCGTAGCCTGAAAGCACGAAGGTGCCGACGTCAACCGTGCCGGCCGCGCCGAGCGGTTGATAGAGGGCAAAGGAGCCGCCGCCGAAAATCAGCCGGATCGCGTCTTCAAGGATCAGAAAGGCGGCGTAGGTGACGAGGACGATGATGATCTCGTCCTTGCCGTAAACAAGACGCAGTAACCCGCGCTCGAGGACGAGCCCGAGCACCAGCCCGATCGCCATGGCGGCCGCGACCATGAGCAGAAAGCCGCCAGCGGCAGGCCAGCCGCGGTCGAAGTAAATTCCAACGGCGACTGCCGAGCCATAAGCGCCGAAGGTGTAGAACGAGCCGTGCGCGACGTTGAGAATTTTCATCACGCCGAAGATCAGGCTCAAGCCTACGGCGACGAGAAACAGATACGCTGCGTAAACGAGCCCGTCGGTCAGGATAGCGAAGGCGGTGAGCACCGATGAGTTCCCCTCGCCGATATTCCGCTCAGGGGAGGCGAACGGTCAATCGCACTTGGCTCCCTTCATGCCGCCTTCAAGCCAGTCGACCGAATTGACGCCCGGCGGCGGGTTCACGCACTCGGCGGCATAGCGCACGATATCGACGATCTCGGGCTTGCCGCTGGTTTTGTCGAATTTATAGGTGCCGTAGGCGGTGTCGCTGATGCCCTGGTGGCCGTTGCCGAGCGCCATGTGGACGGTCGTGCTTGGCGTCGGAAACGAGATGCCTTCAAATGCGGCGATCACCTCTTCCGTGGTGGGGCGCGCGCCGCCCTTCTTGTCCTGCGCTTTTTTCCACGCCGTCTTCAAGCCGAACAGCGATTGGGCAAAATCGTAAGCCGGATAGATCGGCGGCTCCTTGAAACGGTCGACATAGGCCTGGTGGAACCACGTGTTCAGTGCGCTGTCGTGGGCAAAGAAGGTGTGTGGTCCACGCGAGCCGATGATCGCGCCGTCGGGAAGTTTCGCTCCGAGCCGCCAGAGCGAGGACTCGCCGGTGGTCAGCACCAGCGGAATGCGCTGCGGCAGGCCGCGCGCGGCCGCCTGATAGACGAAAGACTCAAGATCGCCGTCATAGAAGCTTGAGTGGATGAACTGGGCGTTGGAGGTTAGCAAAGTCGAAATTTCGGCGCCGTATTCGCCGGCGAACAACTTCGGCCACAGCGCCTTGTCGACCGTCGCTTTGGGGTCGAGGTCCTTCATCGTCAGGGTGAAATCGCGCCACGAGTCCTGCCCCCAGGCATAGTTCTGATTGATGCCGGAATAGACCGAGACGTCCTTGAACTTGCCGAGCACGTATTTGGCGGCCGCGACATTATCCATGGTCGCATGCGGATTGACGCGGAAGACGTAATGGCGAGGCTTCTCCTCGAAAATGCGCGGCGTACCGCAGATATTGAGGACGGTCAGTTGCTTGAGTTCTTCGGCGACCGGCGTGACCGCGAGGCAACTGCCGGATGACACGTAACCAACGACCACATCGACATGGTCGCGCTCGACGAGATTGCGGAATTGAGTGACCACATCTGCGGCCGAGCCGGTTTCGTCGATAAATTTTGCCTCGATCTTGGCGCCGCCGAGGCCAACTTTACCGTAAGGCGCCGGCACCTTACCCGCGTTGAGCGCGTCGACAAGTAACTCCGCCGCGTTATGATCCGGAATACCGAAGGGCGCTGCCGCTGGCCCGGTCATGAAGGTCACAAAGCCAATCTTGACGGGCGCTTCGTCGGCGCGTGCAGCGCCGGCAGCTGGAAAAGCCAACCCGAGCAACAAGCCGGCCATGACGACAAATGTCCGGCGGAACGCGTGGTCGCGCATGGTCGCTCGCTCCTTAAAAGACGCGGTCAAAGTCCCAGACGCAAACAAACGCGATCTTACCGACGGTTTCAACCAATTTGCGTGACGGATGGGCCGGCGTGCCGGCCCGTCTGCGCGTTAGATCGTCGCGGCGCAGACAGGTTGTTGTCGCGTTTTGATGATAAAGAGAACAACATGCTCGACGAGGGTCTCTGAGTAGAAACACATGGTCGCACCGCCGAACACCGCGCTTCGCGAGCAGCCCACAACCGGTCTTGCCGTGCGGCTCGCGATCCGGCGGGGCCATCATACCGGGACCACGGCCGGCCTTGCCGCCGGGTTTGTGCAGGCCAATCTCGCGATACTGCCGCGCGCGCTGGCGGAGGATTTTTCCCGCTTCTGCGCGCTCAATCCGAGGCCGTGTCCGCTGATTGGCACGGCCGCGCCCGGTGATTTTTGCATTCCGGCGCTGGGTGACGATCTCGACATCCGCACCGATCTGCCGCGCTACCGTGTCTGGCGCGACGGTGTGCTGGTCGATGAGCCGACCGATATTGTGCGCTGGTGGCGCGACGATCTGGTCAGTTTTGCGATCGGCTGCTCCTTTTCATTCGAACAGGCGTTGATCGAGGCGGGCATCGAAGTCCGTCACATCAGCTGCGGTTGCACCGTGCCGATGTACCGAACGTCGATCGCCACCGAGCCGGCAGGTCCGTTTCGCGGGCCGCTCGTGGTATCCATGCGCCCGTTCGCGCCGGCCGACGCGATTCGCGCCATCGAGATCACCGGCCGGTATCCAAAGGTGCATGGCGCGCCGGTGCATATCGGCAAGCCGGAATTGATCGGCATCGCCGACCTGGCCGCGCCCGATTATGGCGACGTCGTGCCGCTCGGCGATGATGAAGTGCCGGTGTTCTGGGCCTGCGGCGTTACCCCGCAAGCGGCGATTGCCGCCGCGCGCCCCGATCTGTGCATCACCCACTATCCGGGCGCCATGCTGGTGACTGACCGCGGTAACGATGAGCTCGGCGGCTGGCCCACGTCATCGGACTCGATGCCCGCTGCGCTTTGAAGGCGGCGGAAATGCCGCGTGGCACTTTTTAGATCGCTGATCGCTGAAAATTTCAACCGCGATGGTGCAGTCGGCGCCAGATCAACGCGACGCAATATTGGGCCGTTCCAGGTCTAGTTAGCTCGTTGGCGCCCGCGGTACTGCTGTCGGTGGAGGTTCCAGGTCAGCCGCAATGGCGACCCCGCCGACCGAGAGCACAAACGCGCCAGCCATCAACACACGCTTCATGCAGTGCCCCGTCGGCTGCGCCTGGCTGCCAATCTAACGCGGGGGCAAGCGGAACACGATCACCGCGAGCAACACTCACAGATAACCATGGCCGCGCGCCCCAAGCGGTCGAGCAATGGCCCGCAGGCACCAAGGTTATATCTTGGGCGCTTTGGTCAGGCAGTCCTGCAAATATCTTATGTCGTGTTCTTGTTGAAGTAGACGGAGCCCGAAATCACGATCGCCCAAATCGCAAAGTAGATGACGAATGGAAGGACAATTTCCATGTTATTCCTCCCTCTAAGGTTTGCGCGCTCCCTGGCATTGACTCCAACGGCTTCGAAGCATGCCAGCCGGGGCTTGCATCGATTAGATTACAGCAAAAGCTGTGGCCGGCGGAATGGCCTTCAATAGCATTTTACCCAGCCGCATTTTCTGGACCCGCATGTGCACTGCGGGTCTTTCGCAACCGACTTAGCTGACCTTGCCTTCCGGCTCGCGTCGGCTTCGCTCGTAGTCGATGGCAATGCGACGTCGCGGCGAAATGGCGCGATGTGCAAAGAGTGAATCGGATCGGGCTTCTGGGGAACCGACAACCCGGTAGCAGGTTATGATGAGGGCGCTCATCAAAACGCGAGGTAACTGCCATGTGCAAACAAACCGTTGCATCCGGCAAAAGCGTCTCTCGGCGCACAATGTTGCTGAAAAGCGCATCGATTGCTGCCGGCGCTGTCGTCCTGACCGCGCCTGCCGTCGGCAGCGCGCTGGCTCAAACGAAGGTTTCGCACGAGCAAGCAAAATATCAGGACAGTCCAAAGAACGGCCAGAAATGCTCGACTTGCATACACTTCCAACCCCCATCGTCTTGCCAAATGGTGGCCGACCCAATCAGTCCTGATGGCTGGTGCCAGTTTTACGGAGCCAAAACGGGGTGACGTGCGAACAGGTTTGAACCTTCCTTGACGAACATCGGACAAAACCCTCGCGTCGAAGTTTTCTGATACCGCAGGCAAAGCCGCTGCGCGGGCTACAGGCTCGCACAGCTATCGGGCGGCAGCTAAGGACTATTAGACGGCCCTGCGGCCCGGCAGCCCGCGTCTATCCGCTCGCCGCCAGCGTGCGAAGGATCGAACAGCCAAAAGCTCGCCGCCAGCGTGCGAAGGATCGCGCAGCCACAAATAATGACTTGCGCCTTCCGGGGCGAGGAGGGGGATGTGGCGTCATTCGCACATGCAACTGCGGCGATGTGCCGCTTTCGAAAATGAAAGAGTCCGCCAACGTACCGGTGCCAAAAAAAGCCTCGAATTTCATGAGCGACAGAAAGAGGCAGCCAAATAGCGCGGGTGGCTTGATCTTTTTAAAAAACGGCGCTTCGGAAGGAACCATTACCGATGGACAGACGGATAGCTGTAGCGCTTTACGTGGTGGCCATGGCGGCCATTATAGTCGTTGTCGACGTCGCGTTCTTCAGAAACCGCTTCTGGGAACGGCTTATGGTGAATGTTGGCATTGTCTTGGTGTTTGCAGCTTTCTATTTCAGATTTCGATAGGTCAGGACGGACGCCGGCAAAGCTGCTCAGGCGGAATAGCCTGCCTGCATTTTCGTGATTGATCTATGACGGCTGCGACCTCGGCGCTTGGCGGCAACAAACTCTAGGGTATCCCGGCGACATGGATAAGTGCGTAGCTGATGAAGCCGAGTACGATCAGCGAAGCCGTTACCGCTAACGTTACCCGCAAGCCGCTTTTCGCCACGACGCGAATGTCGACGCCAAGGCCGAGCGCGGCCATGGCAATTGATGTCAAGACCGCGGCGATCTGAGTGATCGGCGGCAACGCGACTTGCGGGACCAGGCCGAGCGAGCGGATTATCAAGACAACGAAAAAGCCAATGATGAACCAGGGCACGAATTCTTGCCAGTCGAGCCAGCTTTTATTGGCGTGGGCGCCGGTTCGTTCGGTGCGCAGATCGCGCGCCAACACCGACAGCCCGAGCACCACCGGACCGAGCAATAAGACGCGCACGAGCTTGACGACGGTGCCGACCTGATTGCTCAACGCTCCTATAGGCAACGTCGCCGCCAGCACCTGGGGCACCGCGTACACGGTCAGCCCGGCCAGCACGCCGTATTGAGTAAGCGACAGGTGCAAGACAGGAACCAGCAGCGGCAGCGTCAGCACCACGATGACGCCAAGCACTGCAGTAAACGAAATCGATGCTGCGATTTCATCGCCGTCAGCGGCAATCACCGGTGCCACCGCAGCGATCGCCGAATTGCCGCAGATCGAATTGCCACAGGCGATCAGAATCGCCATGCGTACTGGCAGGCCGATCGCACGGCTGATGGCGAAGGTGATGCCGAGTGCTATCGCCACCACCGAGGCGATACCGACCAGGAGGAACGAGCCGAGCGCCAGAACCGTTGCGACGCTCACCGACGCGCCCAACATGACAACCGCGCATTCAAGCAGGAATTTGGCGCTGAACGCGATACCTGGAATAAAGCGTGGCCCCGGGGTCCATATTGTACGAAGGATAACGCCAAGCAGGATCGCGAGCACCAATGCTTCGAGATAGACCTGCGCGAAGACGTGCGCCTCCACCGCTTGCAGTAGGATCGCAACGCCGGTGATTGCGGCGCAGAGCAGGATGCCCGGCAGCAGCCGATGTAATTGGTCGATCGCCATCACAGCATCTTATAGAAGTTGAGCTTTGGTGCCGCCGGGCTCGCGCCCTCCATGCAGATCACTCCGCTCCATGCTCATCACTTCTGTGGCGGTTCGCGCGAGGCATTTTTCATTGACGGCCCGCCGTGGGTCGTTGATCCAAGGAGGGCAGTGTCCCGCGTGTTATTGGATTTTCCAGGATGGGCGCAGCCGATTGACGGCGCCAAGAAAAACGGCACTCATCGTGCGCGCCGCTTGCTGCATTGTAAACAGCACCTAATTCGCCCGTTCTGAGGGAGGTGACAATGCTTCCAAACCCTGAATCGGCCTATTTCGTCATCGCCGATATCTCTGGCTATACGAGCTTTCTCGCCGGCGTCGAGCTCGACCACGCGCAGGATATCATCGCCGATCTCATGGATACGGTGGTCAAGGGCCTCAGACCGCCCTTCCGCCTCGCCAAGTTCGAGGGCGACGCCGCTTTTGTCTACGCGGCGACCGCCAAAATCGACGGCTCGATGCTACAGGATATTATCGAAGCGGCCTATTTCGAGTTCCGCCGCCGACTACGCAGCATCAAACAAGCCTCCACCTGCGAGTGCAGAGCCTGCGCTGCAATGGGTGATCTTGATTTCAAGTTCGTCGCCCACCACGGCGAGATGGTGAAGCAGAAGATGAGCGGACGCGAAGAGCTCGCCGGACCTGACGTGATCGTCGTCCACAGGCTGCTGAAAAACACGGTGAGCGAGAAGATCGGCGGCGGCGCATACGCGGTTTACAGCGACGCCTGCATCGAGGCTGTGGGTATCGATCCGGCGGCGCAAGGACTCGTCGAGCATCACGAAACCATCGACATTATTGGGGACGTAAAACTCTGGCTGCGCGACCTTGAACAGGCGTGGCAAAAGGAGAATGAGCAGACGCGCGTCGAAGTCACGCGCGAGGACGCTTACGCCATCCTCGAGTTTGATATCGCCGCGCCGCGGCAGGCGGTGTGGGAATATCTCACTGTGCCCGGTCAGTGGCAGAAATGGTGGCCCACCGATGCGCTCGTCGAGCGCTCCGATAATCGGCGCAGGGGCGTGGGTACCACGGTGCACTGCATGCACGGCAAGGATGCGATCATCGAGGAGCTGCTTGATTGGCGACCGTTCGACTACTTTACGCTGAGCGCCCTGCTTCCGATCCCGGGCGCGCCAAAGGTTGTGATGACCCGCGCCGTGCAGGAACGGCCGAATGGCACGACGCACCTGGAAATGCGGATCGCCAAGCCCAAGGCGAAGGATGCGGCCTTCCTTGCTCAGATCGTGGCGAAATTCAAAGAAGACGTCACCAAGGCGATAGAAAAGCTGCGACGGATGGTGGAAGGCCAGACTTCCGTCGCGGTGATTGAGGAGCCGGCGCTGAAGCCGTCAAGCGGGCGATTCCTGACCGAGCCGGTGAAATAAGGTCAGACCGCATTCTCGACCCGCCAGCAGCCGATTTGGCGGCGGCACGCAGGCAGGACGGCGCGGAAATGCCGCGTGGCCGCGAAATGCTGCGCCACTCGCCAAACGTAGAAGCCCAACTCCAGCGCACAGCACACAATCAGGCACTTTATCCGCGTGACCGCAGTGCAGATCCTCAACCTCAAAGCTGACTGCGCTGTCGTTAACCATTCATTCACCATAACGCCTTACCGGCTTTGAAGGGGCGGCGCTGGCGCTCCGCCGACTGGGCAGTCGGCGAGCGAGCTTGGACGCGTCTATGGCTTCTTCTCTCCCACTGCGGTCGGGGCAACGGCCGGCCGATTCGCTAAATCTCAATTTTGCGTCCGCGCTACTCGCGCTCTCCGACGACGCCGTCGCGCACCACCGGGCCGGACGATTTCCCGAGGCAATACGCCTCTACCAACGGATTCTGGCGCTCAAATTCGATCTTCCCGAAATCCACAATAATCTGGGCCACGCTCTGGGCGCCGTGGGTAGGGCACAGGCCGCTGCTCTTGCATTTCAACGTGCCATCAAGCTGAAACCGCACAATCCGGAAGCGCTGTGCAATTGGGGGTTAGCGCTAGCCGATCTCGACCGCTTGGACGAAGCGGAGGCTAAATATAGAGCGGCGATCCGGATCAATCCGCGATTTGCCTCGGCCTATAACAATCTCGGTCTGTTGCTGAAAGAAAGAGGAAGGTTGGCAGAGTCTACGCAAGCGTTCGAGAAGGCTATCGAACTCGCACCGCGCAAATTCTCCTACTATGACAATCTGGCAGCGGTGAGGTCTTTCTTTGCTGGTGACCGTTACCTCAAGGCGCTCGAGACTGCCGCGGAGGACGTCCACGCGCTGCCACTCGCCGAGCAAATGCACCTGCATTTCGCGTTGGCAAAGGCTTACGATGATCTCAATCAGCCGGAAAATTCTTTTCGTCATTTGCTCCAAGCCAATGGGCTAAAACGCCGGCAAATTCGCTACGATGAGGCCGAGACACTCGGGCGCATGGTGCGCCTGCGGAAATTAATTGACCGGGATTTTATTCGCGCGCGCCAGGGCTGCGGCGAGGCGTCTGCTGCTCCGGTGTTTATCATCGGCATGACGCGCTCCGGCACCTCGCTGATCGAGCAGATACTGGCGAGCCATCCGCAGATTTTCGGGGCAGGCGAGCTCTTGCTGCTGGACCAGGTGGCGGGATTAGTTCGCGATTTGTTGCCCGGCAGCCCGGCTTTTCCGGAAATGATGTTGGAAATGTCATCCGCGGATTTCCGCTCGCTCGGCAGACTTTATCTGGACAAGCTGGCTCAACGAGCGCCGGAAGCTATCCGCATCACCGACAAGATGACGGTGAATTTTTTGTTCGTCGGCCTAATCCATTTGGCACTGCCAAATGCGACAATCATTCACGCCGTTCGCGATCACGCGGATACCTGTCTATCGTGCTTCGCAACGCACTTCACCAGGGGACACGAGCATACCTACGATCTGGGCGAGCTCGGCCGATACTATCGGCATTATCGCGATTTGATGGTCCATTGGCATGAGGTGTTGCCGCCCGGACGCATCATCGACGTCCAGTATGAGGAATTGGTCGCCGATCCCGAGGGCGTGGCGCGCCGTATCGTTTCGCATTGCGGACTTGGCTGGGATGCGCGTTGTCTCGATTTTCACCGCAGCCAGCGCCCGGTCCGTACGGCGAGTGCTGCGCAAGTCCGCAGGCCGATCTATCAAGCCTCAGTCGGGCGCCGGCGCCGATATGAGGCCTTTCTCGGCCCGCTGCTCGCCGAGCTTGGGTGTTAAGCCGCGCGGCGGCTCATGGCCGGTTTGCGCCGTAACCGACCGAAATGCTGCAACGGCCGAGAGTTATGTGGCGTGACGGATCCGGACGTCACGCGTTTTGTGGGCCGGGTTAGGGTTTTTTCTCACGCCCGACCAAAGCCCTACCCAAATGTTCCAGTTCCTGCAC